>JAQVGK010000232.1 GCA_028696755.1 Bacteroidales bacterium
GGATAAAATTAAAAATTTAAAAACCGCCTCTGTTGATAAGTATAGGCGGTTTTTTAATTTTTGTGGTATAATATGTTATATATAAAATTAAAAATTTATTAATATTTTATGATAGCAAGTATTTTCAAAAAACAATACTCAAAGAGTTTTGTTTTACCTTTAATCGTGGTTGGTTTATTTATTGGTTTGTATGCTTCGTTTTTGTTTATTTCTGGCATATGGGCAACTCCTGAAGAAGGAGGAGTATCCATCGTTCCAGTTTCTGTTGGATCTGATAATTTAATTAATCAAGATGGAGCTAGTTGGCGAATTACCGTTACCACTACGGAAAATTTACAGCCGGGTGATTTATTGAGGTTTGAATTTCCATCTGGTAAAGGTTTTGATTTTAGTAATGCTAGGGCAGTATTTGGTAATAATATTTTAGAAAACGGCGGAATTGAAGAGTGGTCAGGTGGTTCGCCAGCTGGGTGGTCAACTTTTGGTACAGATAATTTAAATATTTCACAAAGTGAAGATAGTTTTGTTGGAGATTATGCTTTGCAAGTGACTTGTTCAGAAGATTGTTTAGGCGGAGATAGTTATATACCTTTTATATTATCTCAGTCAGTTTCTGGATTAGTACCTGGACAGGAATACAAACTTTCTTTTTATGTTAAAGGAAATATAATTAGTGAAACATACGGTTCTAGTTTGGGTGTTTGGATTGGTGATGGTGATGTTGGTAGTTTGTTTGAAGATGAAGAAGGTGAAAATTATATGTATAATTTTTCTACCAATGAATGGTTTGATTATTATGGGGAAGAGGATTTTGATTATTTTTCTATGTTTATGTGGCCAGTTTTGGTAAGTTCATCAGAATATCAGTTGGTTGAATTACCAGCATTCACTGCTTCTTCTTCTGGTCAAGCAAATATTATGATTATGTCTTTGTTTTCTGATTCTTATGATATTTATTTTGATGAAATAAGATTATCTGATTCAAATTTAAGTTTATATAAAAATAAAAATTTTAATTTAATTTTAAATCCTTCAATAGAAGGAAAATTAATTGATCCGAATAATCCAGATTTAGCAGAAGAATATGAGACATTTTTTAGATGGAGTTATTTAGGATCTACTTGGGGTTTGATGCCAAGATCTGATGGTGATTGTTCAAGAGGGGTTAATACTTCTTCTTTTTATCATGGTTTTCAATCTGCTTCCATAAGTTGTGAGGAAGATTCTTTCGCTGGTTATTATCCTTTAACACCAATAATTTTTAATTCATCCACGGAAGACAGCCTATCTATATCGGGATATGCAAAAGGCACCGAATTATCAACTTGGCTTATAGCTGGTAATAATAATAATCTTACGGGAAGTGATTTATCTTATATTTGGAATTTTGTAAGTAGTAGTTGGGATGAAATACAAATTGGATCGGGTGAAAATTTATTAATCAATAGTGATTTTGAAGGAGGATGGGAAGATAGTGGAGTGCCAGTAGGATGGACTGGAGTTACAACAACCGAAACAGGTTTTATATCTTCTTCCACGGATTCTAATTCAGGAGATTTCGCCGTGCAATTATCTACTGGTGAAGGTGTAGGTTCTGTTATGTCATATATTTCACAATCAGTTGCAGAATTAACATCAGATCAGGAATATAATTTTAGTTTTTATATGAAATCCGATGATGAAGCAGGAGCATTTTTACTTTTTCTTGATAGGGATTTTGGTGAAGGTGGTGCGCAATTTTGGGATTTTGAAGAAAATCAGTGGGTGCTTATAGAGGAAGGTCCTGGTATGAAGAATTATAACCCTACTTCGTCATATCAATTAATAAGTGAGTCTGTGTCAGCGCCAGAAACAGGAGTAATAGTTATAGCCATTGGTAATGGTGAATTGAATACTTCTTTGTTAATAGATGATATGAGTTTTGGTGAAGCATTGAATTCTCCAAGTGGTTTTTTTGATCAATATAGAAAAGCAATATTGGCAGATCTAAATAATTTTGAAAGATTTGAAATTGAAGGTATAGCCCCACCTCCTAGCGGTATGTTTGTAGCGCCACTATTTGGTGTTTATGGAGAAAATAATATTTTACTTGATGCAGTTCAAGTTGAAAAAAATTCCACTGTTTCTGAATTTAATTTAGGAGATGCAGAAGCTGGTTTAATGGTGGATGAAAATGATTCTAATATTTTATATGCCTATGTTAAACATGGAATACCTGTTGGCAGTGAGATAGATATATTTTTAAATGGAGTAAAAAATGGATCTGGTTCTTTGTCGGAAATGCAAGATTTACCTTTCGAAGTAAAAGCATTAAGGGGTGAGTTAGAGATTTTTAGTTTATCTACCACTTTTAGTTTGGTCAGAGCTGGAAATGATATTTCTTCAAGCGGGGCAAGTATAAGCGCCAGTTCTTATTTAACTTCGGCGAGTAGTAATTATACTATTTCTTTTGTAGCCCCGAGTTCAATTCCAGCCGGTGGTATTATTGGAATTAATTTTCCCAATGCTTTTGATATTTCCAATATAACTATTCCTTTGCAATCAAATATCAATGAGGCGCCCGATACCCCAACTAGAGAGTATTTAAGTAATGGTGGTTTTGAAGATTGGACTGGTAGTGCGCCAACCAATTGGGAGGGGTATGATCCTAATGGTGCGGGAGCAGACAATATCTCTGTTATTTCAGCAACGACCTCTATTGTTAATAGCGGAACTTATGCTTTAAAAATAGATAATGCTGGTAGAGATAATCGTCAAATGTTAGTGCAATTAGTAGAAGATTTAGAAGTTGGGGAAGATTATGTTTTAACAAGTTATGCTCGTGGTGGTTCGGAGTCATATAACATATCTGAAGGTGACGGAGCAGACATTATGATAGATGGCGGAGTAGAAGCTTGGGATGGCTCTAATAATCTGACTAATTATACATTTATTAATTATGCAGGAACTTCTACTTTAAGCAGAGAAGATACAGAAAAACGAGCTGATTTTTATTCAGCAAGAATAGATTATTTAGTCGGTGGGGTAGGTTTATTAGCACAAGACATAATAGGATTAACACCAGACGATGAATATAAATTAAGATTTTATGCTAAAACTGGAACAAGTGGTAAAGTAAGAGTTATATTTTTAGATAGTGCGAGTCATACTCAAAAAATTTGGAATTTTGCCAGTAGTACTTGGGAGGATTGGGATTTTCAAGCTTTTTACCCAGATTATTACCGAGAAAAAGAATTAAGTACTATTTTTGAACAACATACCATAGACGATTTAGTAAAAGTTTCTGCTTCAAGTACATTAGCCCCAGCTTTTTATAATGTTGATGATGTAACTGATAGTATTTATTTAGATGAGATTACATTGAATAAGCAAGGCGTGATTGATTATAATGTTTTAACCAGTTATGTTTTTGATGGAAAGGCTTCGGATAGTAGTATAACTAAAGTATGGGATGGTATTAATTTTGAATGGGATAATTACGAAGATTATGGGGATCTAACTAACGATCATACTTACAATCCTAAAAGTCCAACCAGCAGTTTTTATTTTAACAGAGCAATAATTACTGCACCGGAAAATGGTTCTTTTGGTTTGCACACTTTTATTCCAAACGGTTCTAATAATTTTGCTTATCTAGATGATTATAGCTTGCGTAAAAGTTTAATTAAAAATGGTAGTTTTGAACAAAACGACGGTACTAATATAGATTATTGGCCCACTTATGATTTTGCAGGTGACGGCGTTTCTGTTGCTTTGCCAACCAGCACTGTTTCGTTTGTACAGGGCGGATCTTATGCTTTGGTAATATCTAATTCAAATTTGGAAGAAAATGGTGGCGCTCGTCAACTAGTTTATCAAGAAATAGAAGATTTGGTTTTGGGAGAAACTTATGATTTATCTTTTTATGCTTTGGGTAGTAGTGATACTGCTTTAACCTCTTTTATTTTTAACGATGAAATTGACGTTGCCACACAAGTTTGGAATTTTGGCACTAGCGAATGGGATGAATATATTAATGCCGCACAAATAATGGCTACAACCACTTATTTCTTACCTTATGATGCTATAGCAACTTCAGGCGATCTTACCTTTGTTAGTAGCACAATTAGTACCCCCGAAAATCAGAAAATGGTTTTGTATTTTATGTCTTCACATTCTTACTTGGTATTAGATGATGTTGCCTTAACAGTTTCAACAGAAGAAAACGCTTTTGGAAAAGCAAAAATTTCCGCCACCAGTTCTCCAACAAAAGTTGATAATACGGTTTATTTAACAACTGAAGATTATGCTACCAATGCCGGTGATACGATTAGTGTAAAAGTGAACGGAGTTGTTAATCCGTCGGCGGCAGGAACGTACAATGATATTTTTGTTTATACCTTAAATTCAAATTATGGTTTGATAGATGGATCGTATAGTTTGGACGATTATAGTTCGCCGGCTTTGGCAGAAGTAGTTATTGTTGATCCTACGGTTAATCCACCACAACCAGCTGGTAGTTCCAGTGGTTCTTCAGTAGTTATAGAAGACCCACCAGTTTTAGGTAAAGATCCAGTAAAAGTAAAAGAAGGCTTTAATGTAAATAATAAAGAAATTACTTTATTATTTGATGTGTCTAATGCAGAGCAGGTAGCAATATCAGAAAAATCTGATTTTATTGGAGTTTCATGGGTAAAATTTGCCAAAGAAAAGAAATTTACTTTATCAAGTGGTGCTGGTGAAAAAACTATCTATGTAAAGTTTAGAAGTAAGCAAGGAACAACTTCTAAGGTTGTTAGTATTAAGATAAAATTAAGCACAGCAATTAAAACAGATGATTTTAAAAATGATGTTTCTGTTTCTATACCAACAAGCATTCTGGAGGATGAAAAAAAATCTGAAAAAGCTTTATTTAATTTTATTTTTACCCTTAATTTACGTGCAGGTGCATCAGGGGCGGAGGTGCGTAATTTACAAACCTTATTAAAGCATTTAGGTTTCTTTAATTACCAAAGCATCACTGGTTTTTATGGACAGGTTACAACCGAAGCTGTGCGCGCTTATCAAAGAGCCAGAGGTATTTCTCCGTTGGGGATTGTTGGTCCACAAACCAGAGAAGCTTTGAATAAAGATGTTAAAGGAAGTCAGGTAGGTGTTGCGGTTCCTACAATTACTACGCCTGCCTCATCTTCTAAATACCAGTTTAATAATTATTTGTATGTGGGTTCAATTGGTGAGGAAGTGCGACAACTACAAACTGTTTTACGTGATCTAGGATATTTTAAACACCCTTCTATTACTGGCTATTTTGGCGAAGTGACTAAACAAGCAGTAATAGAGTTTCAACAGGCTAAAAATCTATCACCATTTCCGGGTTGGGTTGGCCCAGGAACAAGAAGCGCTTTAAATAACTTGTAATTTAAGATTATATATAAAAAAGACGCCCATTAAACGGGCGTCTTTTTAATTTTATAAAACTTGGCTCTTAGTCCAGTGGTCGTTTACTTCCTTAAATCTCATCTTTTGATAAGAACTAAGGAAGGGGCCCCGAAACAAGTTCGGGGCGGATTGACAATAGGATTGGTGGGGGGGAAGAAAATCAGACGGCGAGGAATTCGCCGAGCTGGATGGTCTTGTCCGGCATCATGTGGAACCTCCAGCCGGTTCCCTCGGCCAGGTTGTTCCCGCCGTTCGGCAGGGTCTCAGTCGGGGGGAAACCCATGAGCGCCCAGGCCGCGATCTGAACCATGTCGGGCGAATGCCCGAAAGCCAGACCACGCGCAAAACCATTAAATTCCATTTCGTTAAAAATGCAGTATAAACTGTGCAGAGCCATAAAGCCTACTGCACGCATATGTTTCATTCCGTAGTGTTCAATTGTGAACTCCAGCTGGTCTTTGCGACCACTGGCGATCTGTCTGATCTCAGGGGTGTACAGGTGGTTTTCGGACCACCTTTTTCCACCTACCCTGATTTGGAACATGGGGTCAATTTCTATGCCTCCTTCCTTTATCAGCTTGATACTCT
>JAQVGK010000233.1 GCA_028696755.1 Bacteroidales bacterium
ATCGAAGGTTTTGAAAATGTAAAAATCTTTAGACCTGGTTACGCAATCGAATACGACTTCTTCCATCCAACTCAACTTTATAATACTTTAGAAACTAAGCTAATTGAAAATCTTTATTTTGCAGGGCAGATAAACGGAACAACTGGTTACGAGGAAGCTGGAGCGCAAGGCTTAATGGCCGGAATAAATGCACATTTAAAGATTAACAAAAAACCTGAGTTTACATTAAATCGAGATCAGGCTTATATTGGTGTTCTAATAGATGATCTGGTAACAAAGGGAGTTGATGAGCCGTACAGAATGTTTACCTCGCGCGCCGAATTCAGAATTTTGTTACGACAAGATAATGCCGATGTGCGATTAACAGAGTTATCAAATAAAATTGGACTTGCATCTGATAAAAGAATGGAGCTTCTACAGAAAAAGATAAATCAACGAGATGAGCTTATATACTATTTTAATCATCAAAGTTGCAAGCCAGAAAAGATCAACCCACTCTTAATAGAGTTAGGAACTGCTGAATTAAAGCAAGCAGTAAAACTATCATCAATAATATCGCGTCCACAAATAAAAGTAAACGATTTAATACCAGTTTTCTCAAAACTTAAAGATTTGTGCGATAGCTATGGCGAAAAAGCACAAGAAATAATTGATGCTGCAGAAATAATGTTGAAGTATTCTGGCTATATCGAAAGAGAAAGGTTAATTGCAGATAAACTCAAAAGATTAGAAAATATCGAAATCAGAGGAAAAATAAACTATGCTGAATTAAAATCGCTTTCTACAGAAGCCAGACAAAAACTCATTAAAATCAATCCTAAAACTATCGGACAAGCTTCAAGAATTAGTGGAGTTTCACCATCAGATATCAGTGTATTACTGGTTTTCATGGGAAGATAACAATGTGTTCCACGTGGAACAATGAATAAAGTTTAATAAACAAATATCAGTCGATAACTAAAAATATTATAAGATGAAAACATTCGAAGGAAATATTGTTGACCTATTTAACAGAAAAATATTCAAAGGAGAAGTTATTGTTGAAAATGGAATAATTACCGATATTAACGAAAAAGAAACAAAAAGTGAACTATACATTCTCCCAGGTTTAGTCGATGCACATGTTCACATCGAAAGCTCAATGTTAATTCCATCGGAGTTTGCCCGATTAGCAGTAAAAAACGGAACCGTGGCTGTGGTTACCGATCCTCACGAAATTGCAAATGTACTCGGCAAAGAAGGAGTAGAGTTTATGATAAAAAATGCGGAGCAAACTCCACTTAAAACTTTCTTCTGCGCACCATCTTGTGTACCAGCGACACCATTCGAAACTTCAGGAGCAATTTTAAGTTCTGCCGATATCGATGATCTTTTTGCAAAACATAATTTATTAGTTCTAGGTGAGATGATGAATTACCCTGGAGTAATTTTTAACGACGAAGAAGTTCATGCAAAATTAAGTGTAGCAAAAAAATATGGTGCAGTAATCGACGGACATATTCCCGGCATAAGCGGAGGGCAATTACAAAAATATGTTGAAGCGGGAATAAGTACCGATCACGAATGTTTTACAATTGACGAAGCCATTGAAAAAATTAAACTCGGAATGAAAGTTTTAATTAGAGAAGGATCAGCAGCACGCAATTTTGAAGAATTATACCAACTAATTTCAAAATTCAATACTATGGTGATGCTTTGCACAGATGACTCTCATCCCGACGACTTAATTAAATACGGCCATATAAACAAAATATTGAAATTGGGTTTAAAGCACAAAATTGACATTTTTGACCTACTAATTTCGGCATCAGTTAATCCTGTACAACATTATAATTTACCAGTAGGACTTTTACGAAAAAATGATCCTGCAGATTTTATCATTGTTGACAACCTCGACAACCTCGAAATAATTGAAACAATAATTAATGGTAATCAAGTTTACTCAAACCAGCGAATCATTTTCCAAAATAAAAAAGTAAAACCAATAAATAAATTTGTTGCAGAAAAAATTACACCCAACCAAATATCAGTTGCTCCACAAAATAAAAAGATAAAAGTAATCGAAGTTATTGACAAAGAGCTAGTAACCAATTTTTTTACAACAGAGCCAAAAATAGAAAACAACAATATTATTTCCGACACTGAAAAGGACATTCTAAAAATCGTAGTCTATAATCGTTACACAAAAGGTAGTAAACCCCAAGTAGGATTCATTAATGGATTCGGATTAAAAAGCGGAGCAATTGCAACTTCGGTTGCGCACGACAGTCATAACATAATTGCAATGGGTTGTTCCGATTTGGAAATTTGCAATGCTATTAACGAAATTGTAGATCACAAAGGTGGTCTATGTTATGTTAAAGACAAAGATTACTACACACTGCCATTAGAATTTGCCGGACTAATGACACAAACTGATGCTTCCGAAGTTGCCGAAATTTACGAAAAACTAAATTCAATTATCAAGTCAAACGGATCAAAACTAACAGCTCCATTTATGACACTTTCGTTTATGGCACTACTCGTCATCCCAAAATTAAAGCTTGGCGACAAAGGATTGTTTGATGTAAGTAAATTTGAATTCACAGAATTGTTCGATTAATGTTCCATGTGGAACAATACGTAAATCATTAATAATCAGCATGTTAGCATTCAAAATATTTTTATCTTTGAAGAAATAAAACCAAATTGTTCCACATGGAACACAACTTAAAACATTAATAATCAAGCACTTAGCTTTTAAAAAATGATTGCAGTAATTCAAAGAGTTTCAAAAGCACGTGTCGAAATCGACAAACAGAATAAAGCTGAAATAGGAGAGGGTTTACTGATACTTTTAGGAATTACCCACGACGATTCCGCTGAAGATATAGAATGGCTGAGTTCTAAAATTGTTAATTTACGCATTTTTGATGATGAAAATGGAGTGATGAATTTGAGCTGTTTAGATAAAAAAGCCGACATAATTGTAGTAAGTCAATTCACTCTACATGCAAGAACAAAGAAAGGTAATCGACCTTCATACATCGATGCAGCGAGACCAGAACAGGCAATTCCACTTTACGAATCATTTATAAAACATACCGAAAATCTCATTGAAAAATCTGTACAATCAGGTGTTTTTGGAGCAAATATGCTTGTTGAACTTTGCAATACTGGGCCAGTAACAATAATAATTGACTCAAAAAATAGAATATGAAAAAGACAATATTTGCAATTATTATCACATTCTTAATAATACTTACAGCCTTTAGCAGTTGCGAAACCAATACATTAAAATCGGGTATTGATGGCAACTTGCAATACGGTGAAGGAAGCTGTGTTTTTGATCAAAGTTTCTGGGTTTACAACCCCTACAGCGGTTATGTTCATTTTGTAAACACAGCGGTAAAAGATACATTTTCGGGACCAGTAAACCGATTATTAGATATTAGCGATAGCACAAATGCTAATGCAGGAGAATTCAGAATGAAACTTGAACCAGGAAATTATTATCTTTGCGTTCGATCGAATCCAGTATTTTATGAGGATAATAAATTTATAGTACAGCCAAACTCAACAACCGAACAAAATTTCTGGATTTTTAAATGCATATAAATGGACATAAAAGAAGCCCAAAATATTGTTGATAACTGGATAGGTGAACACGGCGTTAGATACTTCGACGTTAAAACAAACATGATTATTCTTACCGAAGAGGTAGGAGAGATGGCACGTGTTATCGCTCGTCAATATGGCGAACAATCGATAAAAGATGGCGAAATACTTAACCTTGAAGAAGAAATTGCTGACGTTCTGTGGGTTCTTATTTGTATTGCAAATCAAACAGGTATCGACCTTACTGAGGCACTGAAAAAGACAATTGAAAAGAAAACAAACAGAGATAAAAACAGACATAAAGAAAACAAAAAACTCAAATAAAATGAAAGACTTTTTTTACAGCAAAGCGCCATCAAAATCGGTAATTGATGCAAAAATCGCGGAGATTCAAAACCAAATTCCAGCCGCTAAAACACGTGAAAACCTCATCGACATTTTTAACCTTATCGACTTAACCAGTCTGAATACCGCAGATACAACCGCAAAGATTAAGACAATGACAGAAAAGGTTAACGATTTTAAAAACCACTTTCCTGCTTACAAAAATGTTGCAGCAATATGTGTTTACCCATCTTTGGTGCCAGTGGTTAAAGAAAACTTAACTGACAAGAACATCAGTTTGGCAGCTGTTGGAGCATGTTTTCCATCATCTCAAACTTTTCTTTCGGTTAAGGCTGCCGAATGCGAACTAACTGTTCACAAAGGTGCAGATGAAATCGATATTGTTATCTCTGTAGGAACTTTTCTCGAAAAAGAATACGAAAAAATGAGCTATGAAATTGAAGTAATAAAACATGCAATTAAAGAAGCACATCTAAAAGTAATCCTCGAAACTGGGGAGCTATTAAACACTGATAACATATATCTTGCATCAATAATTTCGATGGAATCGGGTGCAGATTTTATTAAAACTTCTACAGGAAAAACTCCAGTTTCGGCAACACCCGAGGCTGTTTACACGATGTGCTCTGCAATAAAATCATATTACCTAAAAACTGGTAAGAAAATCGGTATCAAACCAAGCGGGGGAATGGCTGTAGCAGAAGATGCACTAATGTATTTTCTTATTGTAAAAGAAGTCCTCGGCGACGAATGGTTAAACAATAAACTATTCCGTTTGGGAGCATCAAAACTGGCAAATAGCATCCTAACAGATTTGTCGAAAATGGATGGTAATGATCAAACTGTAAATTACTTTTAATCCAAATAAAAAAGCTCCAAATTACGGAGCTTTTTTTTATTTATCTCTTTCAATAATGTAATCTATAATCTCAGCAAGAGCATCTCGCGCAACACATTTAGGGAATTCGCCTAATATACTCAGCGCTTTTTTCTTATACTCCAGCATCTCTTTTTCGGCAGCTTTAATTCCACCGCGCGATATTACCATCTTTATAATTTTATTCTCACAATCTCTCAAATTTCCCGCACAAGACCAATATTCTGATAATGAAGTTTTTTCGTCATCCGACATCATTTCCCACGCCCGAATTAAAGGGAGTGTAACTTTGCCTTCGCGAATATCTATACCAGTTTCTTTGCCTGTTTCGCCGCTGCCAACATAATCAAGAATATCGTCTTTTATCTGAAAAATGATACCTAAGGTCTCGCCAAACTGACCAGCTTTTTCGATAACATCCAAATCATCATTGGTACTGTAAACACCCGCCTTGCAACACACTGATAGGAGTGAGGCAGTTTTCTTTTTTATTACATCAAGATACTTATCCTCATCAATAATAAATTGTGCCGAATTCGACATTTGCTGCAATTCACCAACACTTAAAGAAATAATAGCAGGCGTAATTATGTCAAACAACTTATACTCTTTGTGATCGGTAGCTAATTTCATTGCCTTGGCAAATAAAAAATCGCCCGAGAGAACAGCCGTTTTATCATCCCACTTATGATTTACTGTTTGCTTACCGCGACGCAATAAAGCCTTGTCAACCACATCATCGTGCAATAAAGTTGCCGTGTGCATAAGCTCAACTAATAGAGCTGCATCGTGAGTTGTAGAATTAGGAGTATTAAATAAACGCGCGGTTAGATATACCAATACTGGCCGCACCCTCTTTCCCTTAGTTTCAAAAATATAATCAAGAATTTCTTTGAGTAAATCCTTCTCATTACCCGCCAACTCAGCCAACAGCTTCTCGAAGTAATCGAGATCTGCATTTATATTTCGTGTAATTTCTTTAAAGTTCTTCACAGCTATAAAAGCTACAAAATTATACTATTTTATAAGATTTCTAAAGATTTATCATAAAAATATTTGATCGTACATTCAACAAGCAAATGCAACTTTATTGTTAACAAAATTATAAAATATATTTTTAGGGCAATCATAATTTAGATTTTTTCTAGGTCTTCTATTGATTTTATACTGTATTTCAGTGATATCAT
>JAQVGK010000234.1 GCA_028696755.1 Bacteroidales bacterium
TGTTGAAAGGATGGGTAATCCAATTAAAATGACTGAGCTTGTTGCACAACTCGCTGGAGTTCATTATGTTACTCGTCAATCGGTACATACACCAAGAAACGTTCGCCAAGCGAAAAAAGCTATTGTTAAAGCATTCGAAAACCAAAAACTTAAACGTGGCGTTTCTTTCGTCGAAATAGTTTCAAACTGTAACTCTGGTTGGAAATTAACTCCAAGAAAGGCAAACGAATGGATGGAAGAAAATATGTTCCCATTCTACCCGCTTGGCGATATTAAAGTGGATGGTCAATTAGTTACTAAATAATTAAAAACAAGAATTATGACTGAAGAAATAATCATAGCCGGATTTGGCGGACAAGGTGTACTTTCGATGGGTAAAATCCTTGGTTATTCAGGACTGATGCAAGGCCAGGAAATTTCGTGGATGCCATCTTACGGACCAGAAATGCGTGGTGGAACATCAAACGTTACTCTTATCATTAGTGATGATAGAATTAGTTCTCCAATTTTAGCAAATTACGACACTGCTATTATTCTTAATCAGCAGTCGATGGATAAATTTGAAAGTATGGTTAAGCCAGGTGGAACTTTATTGTACGATCCAAATGGTATAACTCGCCATCCACAACGTAAAGATATTTCCATTTTTAAGGTAGAAGCTACTAAGCTTGCTACTGAAATGGGATATGCAAAAGTTTTCAACATGGTGGTGCTTGGTTCTTATCTTAAAATTAAGCCTATCGTAAAATTGGAAAATGTTATCAAAGGTCTTAAAAAATCTATTCCAGCACGTAACCACAATTTATTGCCAATGAACGAACAGGCAATTGAGTTAGGAATGAAAGCTGTTGAAAAGGTTTTATAAAATACACTTTATCAGAAAGAAGGCAGTTCGAAAGGACTGCTTTTTTTATTTATAGTTTTTATAATAAAATTCTCATTATCACTTCTGGATCAATCTCCATTTTCGAAAACCCAAAAAGTTTTTTTCCTAAATCTTTCAGAGATGCTCCAATATGATATACGTGCTTTTCGTCAATAATTAGAATACGGTCGTGTGCTTTTTTGTACACTTTAATTTGGATTGGTGGATACTGATTATTGTGCTTTTCAAGGTCGGATTTTAGAGTAGAAGTTAAATTTGATGTGTAAATTTCAAAAGATACGCCCATTTTTCTTTTTAAAAACAAACTAAGTAGGGGCTGCTGAAAAAGTCTGGCGTACCTCAGCTTTGAGGCGACAAGGCGAAGATGTATAATAATACTTCGAGCCGATGGCAACGAAAAAGATGGGGTACGCCAGGCTAACTAACACACATATAGAGAATTATAGATTTGCTTTAAGCTTTTAAAACAAAGTAAATAATGTTTATGCAACTCAAAATATATGAGTGAAGATTATTTAATTGACAATTAGTGCAAGCTTTTTTTACTACATAGTTGAAAAAGCTTGCACTTAATATTTTGAATTCACATCTAACTAATTGATGTTTAAAGTGTTAAGTGTTTTTCAGCAGCCCCTTAGTACTGATTCATCAACATAATTATCAATAAGAACCAGCGATTTATTTGACGATTTAATCAATTGCGAAATAAACACCCAAGCGTCGAAAATTTGCCCGTCGAAGTAAATGCCTTCTTTAGGCGGAAGAGTGGTATTTAATTGCAGTTTTATTTCTCCAATTTCTTTTTTCATCGAGTGCATTTCGTTTTCTATACGGTCAACACGTTGATTAATAGCGTAACCTTTTAATAGATAATCCTTCAAAATTTGGGTAGCCCACTTGCGAAAAAGAGTACCTTGAATTGATCTTACCCGGTATCCAACAGAAATAATTACATCTAAGTTATAGTATTCAAGCTTACGGTTAACAGTTCTATTTCCTTCTTTTTGAACTGTCAAGGAATTCTTGACAGTTGCCACCTTTTCTAACTCCCCTTCTTTAAAACAATTAATAATGTGCAAACTAATATTTTGCTTAGTTTGATTAAACAATTTTGCCATTTGCTGCTGAGAAAGCCACACTGTTTCATCTTCAAGCCTAACCTCAATATGTTCGGACATTTCATTTGGGCGATACAAAACTATTTCATTTTTCATATTCAAACGGGTTGATTCGTTAAGTTCACAAATCACAAAATTAACTTTTTCATGTTGTTTTTCTAGTAAGATTTAAATTTTATCATACCCCCGATAACGATCATAGTAACTTAAATATTCAATGCTATAATTTGGGCAATCCTCATTTCAGATTCTCTACCATCCTTAATAAGTATTTCTAGCCACTTAGACTTGGCTCTACACTAAATATTAACATCATAATTTCCAAAATTCACATCAGCCTCTATCTTTCTGCTACGTGTAAAAAACACATCTTTGATAACTCTCATGCAAAAACCTTGTTTGCGTAGAAACTGTCGATATGACATAAGATTAGGATCAAATGCCTCATCTCCCCAATGCTTTGGCGACACGTAACAATATGTATAATCACCAATATCGGGAATTTTTCGAATAATTTTTTCGTCAGGAATCTGATGTGTTATTAAACTAACAACTCCTTTCTCGGCACATTGCGTTTCAAGTTTATTCACAACTTCGGAATAAATCTCTTGCTCCCTTTTTAAGTTAAAGTCAGAATACGTGCTATTGCCCAATCTTCGCAAAGGCCTGATTTGTAAAATATCGATATCAAAATTATTAAGGTATGTTTCGAAATCTGCCAAATCAGAAATGTTATCTGGATTTACAGTATAGTTTATTCTTAATTTCAGTGCTGGATATACTTTTTTAACTTCGGAAACAGCATTTAAAACCTCGTACAATTTCTCAATTTTTGCTCCAGGCATCATCTTTTCGTAAACTTCCTTTCCTGTTCCATGCATCGAAACTATCAATTCGTCCAAACCTGCTTCTGCCAACTCTCGAATTTTATTATAATCAAGCAATGAGGCATTTGTTGTATATGAAATATGAGGAACACTATAAACTTTTGCAAGTCGGATAATATCCGCATTATGCTTGTATAACCCAGGCTCTGCGCCACAACCAATCTGAAGTTTAAGTGCATTTTTAAAGAAGTTTTTTGCAAGCAAGTCTAGTTTATCGGGTTCTATCCTCCCTCCTGCCGGTTTATAATCTGGATCGCTGAAATAGCACATCACGCAGCGGAAATTGCAAGCTAAAACAGGATCGAGAAAAACGTTTTGATAGCGTTTACCGAATAAATACAAAATTCCAGCGCCAAGTATTTTGAGTCTTTCGCTCTTTACTAAGCTGTTTAAACGTAGAATTTTGTAGTAATTCATTTTATTTAAATAAATAACTTTAATGACTATTCAAGATTTCACTTATCATTTTACATCGTTTACTCACAATGTCGATCATTAAAATCAACGATTGAATTCTTCTAATCTGTTTTTATTCCAAACTTTTTTTCTTGATAAAAAAAGTTACAAAAAAATCAAGAAGAACCGATCCTTCCCCCCGCTCATCTGAAATGATAGAACTGTAAGCAAGGCGGGATAAACCTCATTGCTACAGTTCTAATCATTTCAGATTTCACAAGGCCGGGGCTGGCCCGGCGGTTCTTCGAGGCCAACCCGCGTCGCTTCGAAAAACGATTATCGTATAATTCAACCAATTTTCGCTCGTTATATTTTTTTACATATTAATATAAATCCCATTGTTACTTATTTGATAATCTTACATAAACTGGATTATATACTAATTATAAACTAGTCTAAACCATTTTTCCTTTTTGCATAATCAGAACATCATCGAAATAAACATCAGGTTCTTTTACCAGACCGTCAAGATGGCTATTTACGGCAATTGTCCCACCCATTGTAAGGTTATTACCAAAAGCGACGTGTATAGTACCAAACACTTTTTCGTCTTCGAGAATTTGACCTGTTAAAATTGCTTTGTAATTTGTTCCAATACCAAATTCGGCAACTGCTCGTGCATCACGACCCGATTTGTCGAGAATGGTAATAAGTCTCTCGGCTTCTTCTCCACCCGTAATTTCTTCTGCAAAACCATTAACAATATTAACTTTAATTGGCGTTTTAATCATTCCTATACTAGCCATAGAACCATCAATTACAAGTGTACCGTTTGATGCGCCTTCGATTGGAGCGAGATAAACTTCTCCAGATGGCATATTACCACTTTGCCCCTTTTCGCGCAAAACGCCAGTACTTGGAATAACCATACGTCCTTCTACTGGCATTGTAAGATTAGTACCTGCTTCGGTAACAACTTTTATTGTTTTAACACCTTCAAGTTTTTTCACGAAATGGTTTGTTAATTCAATAATCTTATCAAAATCAGCATTTAAACATCTTGACATTATCTCCACACTAATCCCAGGCATTGTACCAACTCTAACACCTTCTTTTACTGCATTTCTGCGAGCATCGGTATGTGTCAGCGACTTTGCGGTTGGACACACAACAACATCAACCATCTTCATCATCTCGGCAACACTTGCAGGAGGTTCCTGTCCATTAATCTCACGGGATTTTATTTCTAAAAGAATACTTTCTTTGCAAAGTTCTTTACCTGCTTCGTGAAGCGCAACACCAATTTCACGTTTTATTTCATCTGTTACGATTAATAATGTTTCATCAGGTTTTAATCCCATCGCATCGCGCAGACCTATAATCGAAGCTTGCATTAATTCTTTGTTGATTTCCATACAAATTATTTTTTATTAGTGCTCCAAAGTTAATGCTATTTTCTCGATAAAAAAAGTTCTACGATTCAAAAGCAATCACTTATTTTTCACAAACCCAGATTTTTCGAGCGAAATTTGATTTTCCTCGCTTACCGACTATGCAAAAATCAGTTAGATTAAGTCCCACAAGTTTTATTAAACTATCAATTTCGGACACTGAAACAATGATTACTCTATTACTTAATTTTGCTGCTGATTCGATAATATTTAAGCTTATTTCATCATTCGAATAAGTGTAAATATTGTAAGGCAAATCAATTATTATTGCATCATATTTTGTGTTCAGATCTTTAATATCCGACCGATACACATTTGCTGAATAATTAAAATGTTGCAGGTTCTCGCGTGTATGTTTAGTTGCTTTCCAATTAATATCGCAGCCTTCAATATCAAAATCCGAAAAACAAGCTTCGAGCATAATTGTACCAACTCCACAACAGGCATCCAAAAGTTTAAATGATTTATTTCCCTTTGATGCAATGCTTACAAGAGTTTTTGCAATTACCATCCCAATCGAGTTGCTGAATGAGTGTAGTTTTTGTTTGTGTTGATGCCAGCCGATGTTATGCTTTGTCAGAATTCCAAAATACCAAATATTATCAAATTTACATATTGAATAGACTATTTTAGGATTATTGTAATCAGGAATTCCAGTAATTCGATAACCGATATCTCGTAAAATGCTGAGCCTTTGATTGTAACCTGTTTCATCGCCTTGCAAAATAAGATATTCTGCTTTAAAAGCTTCGAAACAGATATTTTCCTTTTCTATATTTTTCAAAAGCTCCGAATACTCGTTTGCGCTAGAGATAATCTCAAACCTGGATCTAATAAAAGGACTTATCGATGGATCGAGTTTCAAATCAGAAAACAAGAGATTATTTTCTTCTTCGTTACCAAAAATCTGTCGTGATTCGAGTTTGCACAACTCGCTATAATGATGATTGTATGTGAATGAGTATATGTATTTGCTGGTCGGTTTTTGTAGCATTTGCAATTATCTTAAAATTTATTCAAAATAGCATGATATTTTTATCTTTTCAAATTCACACCAAATTATAAACAAAGTCCCAAACTTGCTCGTGCTTTATTCCATTAGGATTGTGAATTAACATATCGTCCATACTTACCACCAGCTTTGGATTACTATCACGGATTTTTTCGAGTGCTCCAAATTCTCGTTCTACAGTTTCTGGAAGCTCCATAATGTAAGAAACCTGAATATATCT
>JAQVGK010000235.1 GCA_028696755.1 Bacteroidales bacterium
TTTTCAGAGCTTCTTTATCAAGTTCAGCGCTTATTACAGCATCGTTGTTATCTCCAGCATAAGATAGCATTTCTCCCTTAAAATCAATTATACAAGAGCCTCCATCATACTTAATATTTTTACCATCTTCACCAGTCCTGTTGCAAGCAATTACATAAGCTAAATTCTCAATGGCCCTTGCTTTAATCAAAACATCATAAATATTGCGTCGTGAGGCAGGCCAATTAGCAACGTATATAATTGCATCATAATTATCAGAGTTTCTACTCCAAACAGGGAAACGTAAATCGTAACAAATCTGCAGTAAAGTTTTAAAGCCCATATAGTCAACTACAACCCTCTCCTCTCCTCTGCTAAACATCTCTGCCTCACCGCCATACTTAAAAAGATGACGCTTAAAATATTTTGTAACACTGCCATCGGGTCGAACAAAAACAAACGCATTATAATTCTTATCGTTTTCGGTTAATATTAATGATCCACAAATTGCGGCACCAGAAATTCGTGATATTTCTCGCAGTGATTCAAGTGTAAAACCATCTGATGTTTCGGCAAAATCTTTAGTATTATCCGTAAAACCAGTATTTAACATCTCAGGTAGCACATATAAATCCGAACCAGGCTGAGACAATATTAACTTGTTGTAATGTTTTAGATTTTCTGCTGGATTCTCCCAAACTATATCAGTTTGGATTACAGTAATTTTAAGTTTATTCATAGCCTGTCTCAAATTTATCTTTCTTTAACCCCTCACAGCCAATATAAGATCGTTTCAATCTTTCCATTATTTCTTCGTCAGTGCCACTCATATCAAGCAAACCCTTTACTCCACATTGTTTAGTTTTTTTATCAAGATAACCAATTACAACAGGAACATCTGCTGCTTTTGCAATTCTAATAAAGCCTTTTTTCCAATTTTTTGTTTTTTTTCGAGTTCCTTCTGGAGTTATAACTAGATAGAATCTCCCTTTTGATTCTTTAAAGCTCTGTATAGCCATATCTGTCAAACCAGTCTTCTTTCCTCTATCGACAGGAATGCCGCCCATCTTTTTTAAAAAATATCCAAATGGCCAGAAAAATGCTTCTTTTTTAATCAAAACCTGAGGTTTATAACCATACATCTCGAAATACATTTTACCAAGTACAGAATCGTACATACTTGTATGAGGTGCCATTAACACAACAGCTTTTTCAACATCGGGAAATTCGTTAAATTTCCACCCTCCCAATTTTAGATATTTTCGTGCAAACCATTTACTCATCGCAAAGTTCTGTTTTAATTTTATGATTTTGTTTCAAAGCATTCAGCATTTTATCCGACAAAGATAATCGTATTGAAAAAATTATTGAGCAAGATTCAGCAAAATTCTGCGAACTAATTTCAGCATCAAAGTCTTTCATACATTTCATCACAAAATTCATTTCTTCGTAGCCAAAACTGCATTTGTGCTTTATTTTAACAAATCTTTCGATTACTTCGGCTTTATCCAAAGCATCTCGGGCAGCAGTTTTATAGGCATTTAATAATCCAGAAACACCAAGTTTTGTGCCTCCAAAATATCTAACCACTACTACTAAAACATTCGTAAGATTTAGAGATCTGATTTGTCCTAAAACGGGAGGTCCAGAACTATTAGAAGGTTCTCCATCGTCGGAGCAACGGTAAAATTCCTGATTGGCACCTATAACAAAAGCATAAACATGATGACGTGCATCGTAATATTTCTTCTTGAGGCTTAAAATATTGTCTTTTACTTGAGTTTCGTTCTCAACAGGAAAGGCAAATGCAATAAATTTGGATCCTTTTTCAGAGTAAAATCCCTCCGAAATTCCTGATATAGTAAAAAAGCTATCTTCCACTTTATTTATGCAAATGTTAGAATTACAAAGGTAATTAAAGCTAAGGACACACCAACAATATTTAGTTTACTTAATTTCTCTTTAAAAAATACTGTGCCTGTTAAAACGGTTAAAGCAACAATACCAACATTAACAATTCCGTAGCTCACTGCATTCGAAAACACTCCCGAATTTAAAGTCATCAACATAAAGTATATCGAACCGTAATTAAACAAGCCCAAAATTGCACCGAGTACTAATGTTTTTGGTTTTGCAAACCCTTTAAATACCGATGGTTTAAACAGCATAAGTATTATTCCCGAAAGAAGTGCTACACTAAATAAAGTTGCAGAAAACAAAGCAGAAACAGACTCATTAATAAATTTTTCCTTGGCATAAATAAGAATTGAATTCTCCAATCCCATTCCAAAAAAAAGAATTATAGGAAAGACGACTGCAAGAGCGCTAGCTTTTGTTGTTCCAGATTGTTTTTTATAAACGCTCAATCCGACAGCTGTCACTGCGAGAATAATGCTAATGTACTTCAATAATCCAGCCTGTTCCTTAAAAAATATTATCGAAAAAAGCATAGGAATTACAACAGCCATTTTAGCCGAAACTGTTGTAACCGAAATCCCTGCCTTGCGTGATGAAAATCCAACAAAAAAGAATAAAACGATAAGTAGAACTCCCTGAAATAATCCTAAAAGCAGCCAATCGGCACTAATAATTTGATTAACAGGAACCGAACCATTCATCCAAAAGCCAGCAACTGCTGCAATCAGATAATTAATTACAATTGGGTTGATCAATTTTGTTCCAGTTCGTTCGATAAACTTAAAACAAACATAAATTCCAGTTGCAGAAATAATACTGAGTAAAAGCCAGATCATATCAAAAAATAAAGGGGCTAAAAGCCCCGCATTTTACATTTTCAATCTTTTTTCAATTTCTTCAAGATCTAACTTGAATCGTTTATCTGTTTCGATTAGGTTGTTAACTGTTTTGCAGGCGTGAAGCACAGTTGCATGATCTTTTCCACCAATTGAAGATCCGATAGAAGCAAGCGAAGCTTTGGTCATTGTTTTAGCAAAGAACATTGCAATTTGACGAGCCTGAACAATCTCACGTTTGCGTGTTTTTGAGCTTAGGATATCAACAGGCATTCCGAAATAATTACAAACAACTTTCTGAATATAGTCGATACTAATTTCGCGTCGAGTACTCTTAACCAACTTGTCAATCATATCCTTTGCAAGCTCCATTGTAATCTCTTTTTTATTGAGAGTTGACTGAGCAAGAAGAGATACAAGTGCGCCTTCGAGTTCTCTGATATTATTGGTAATATGCGAGGCAATGTATTCGAGAATTTCTTCTTTAATTACAATACCGTCTTTGTAAGTTTTTTTCTTAAGAACTTTGATTCTTGTTTCAAAATCTGGTTCTTGCAAATCAGCAGACAATCCCCATTTGAATCTTGACAGAAGTCTTTGCTCCATCCCGTTAAGTTCTACTGGTGGTTTATCTGAGGTAAGTACGAGTTGCTTTCCATGCTGATGTAAATGGTTGAAAATATGGAAAAATACTTCTTGAGTTCCTTCTTTTTTAGCAAAATACTGAACGTCATCAACAATAAGAACGTCAATCATTTGATAGAAATGAATAAAGTCGTTACGATTATTGTTACGAGTAGCCTCCATGTATTGAGTTAGAAACTTATTTGCATCAACATAAAGAACGACTTTTTCGGGCATTAGTTTCTTTACTTCAATACCGATGGCTTGTGCAAGATGTGTTTTACCAAGCCCAGAACCACCATATACAAAAAGCGGATTAAAGGCTGTTCCACCAGAATTTTGAGCAACAGCATAACCAGCAGAACGAGCAAGACGATTACATTCTCCTTCAACAAAATTATCGAAGGTATATTCAGGATTCAAATGCGGATCAACATGTACTTTTTTAATTCCAGGAATCACAAAAGGATTTACAATTGCATTTGCTTCAAGATCGAGAGGCATTTGAACAGGACGGTTAACAAGTGGAGTTTTATCTCTTGCTGGAATTTTAAGAGTGTAAGGTTTTTCGGAATTTGAGTTGTTCTCCATTACAACATGATACTCCAGCTTTGCATCAGGCCCAATTACTTTGTGCAATGTTTTCTTGAGCAAATCGAGAAACTGTTCCTCGATAAATTCATAGAAAAATGTACTTGGCACCTGAATGGTAAGGACATTCTCATTGACATCCAAAGGGACAATTGGTTCAAACCATGTGCGATAACTATTTTTTGGAACGTTATCCTTTATGATTTGCAAACATTTTCCCCATATTTCTTCACACCTTTTCACCATCTTTAAAAATATCTTTAGTTTTCAACATTAACTTATGAACAAAAGTGTCGCAATTTTTCACTTTTTTTCAACAGAAAAAAATCTTTTTCCTATTGTTTTTTAAAAAATTTTGACATAGACACCAAACTTTTTCACGATACATAATCCATCCAAATAAATACAACACACTGTATTTCAACCACTTATAATATTCGAAAGGACTAAAAACACATCCGTTAATTTGCCTCTATTAACAATGGTTAAAAATAGTGAATATTTTTCTCAAACAAAACATTTTTACATTTTTTTTTGATTTTTTTTCTTTCGTGGTCATAATTAGCACATTCTCAGTAAATAATGAACATTATTTCTATTTTTAATGTCGCTAAAATGAGCTATCAGCTTGTCAATCAACACGATAGTAAAAATGTCTTAAAACTATCTTCCTAAAACGATTTCCAAGAAAATCTCCACATTCATTTACTTGCAACAGATTTTCACGAGTCCATTGTTCATAAATATCAAGGTTATGGGTTATAATCAAAAAATAATTATGGTAATTTTACAAAAAGCAAATAAGAATGAAGGATAAAATTTGTGTCTTTTGCAGTTCGAGCGAAGATCTCGATCAAAAATATTATGATGTCGCCGCAAAACTCGGAAAATTAATTGCCGAGCAAGATTATGACTTAATTCATGGTGCTGGAACAATTGGTTTAATGGGCGTATTAATGCATTCGGCAGCATCTAGCGGTTGTTTAGTAACTGGAGTTGTTCCTGAGCGACTCAATCGAGCAAATATTGTTTCCGATGAGCACCAAAAGCTCGTTATTACTCCAGACATGAAGGAAAGAAAAGAGTATATGCGTCAAAACTCAAGCGCATTTATTGCCCTGCCCGGAGGATTTGGCACTCTTGAAGAAGTTCTCGAAATTATCACTCTTAAACAACTAAAATATCACAATAAAGCGATTGTTATTGTTAACAGTTATGGATATTTCGACCATTTACTGCACCAATTCGATTTTATGTTTGATACTGGTTTTGCAATTGAAGCCTATAAAAGCCTTTATTACATTGCTCAAAATCCCGAAGATGCTTTGAATTATATTAAAAACTATAGGCCCGAAAATATTTACGACAAATACTTGCGCGAATAAAAAATCACAAATATGAAAAATCCTTTCTCTAAAGATACTTACATTAAGCGAAAAACTCCTCGTAAACCCGACATAAGAGGTGATTTTTTTCGCGATCAGACCGCAATTATTCATTCAACTGCTTTTCGCAGACTCAAGAATAAAACACAGGTTTTCTTCGCTCCCGAAAACGATCACATTTGCACCAGAATCGAGCATGTGCTTCACGTTGCAACAATAGCAGCAACTATTTGTAAAGGACTAAACAACCATGGCTTTGATTTAGATGTTGATATGGCTTATGCTATTGGATTAGGCCACGATTTAGGACATACTCCTTTTGGTCATGCCGGCGAAATGGCGCTTAATAAAATTCTCGGTGGAAATAATGCATTTGTTCACGAAGTAAACTCGTACCGACAAGTAGAATATCTCGCTAACAAAGGCAAAGGACTTAATCTATGCTATGGTGTCAAGGATGGCATTATTTGTCACAATGGAGAAAAGGACGAACAGTATTTGAAACCTTCAATTACACTAAACAATCTTGATGAAATTAAAGACCGTAAGGTTGTCGCAACTAGTTACGAGGGTTGTATCATGAGATTTTCGGATAAGATTGCTTACCTTGGTAGAGATATTGAAGATG
>JAQVGK010000236.1 GCA_028696755.1 Bacteroidales bacterium
AACACTATCAACGTCAACGGTAGGAATGTACTTAAACACAGGTTTATCAAATTCGAGATCTGGATAAAGACGCTTTAGTTCATCTAAAAATATTTCGACCCAAATGTTAACGGCAGGTTTTTGAAGAATGCCAGTTTTTCTAGCAATACTCATGTCCGAGGTAAACCTGTGCATTGCATCTTTAACATAATAGCTATATTCCTCCATTCGAGTAACATGCCAAAATGCAGCGGCAAAAAGGTCGAACTTAGGAAGCATGTATGACTCTGTTGGGAAAAGTACAACCATGTCACCAACATTAGTTCGACCAGGCGACGGAATCATGATTTTTGCATCTATCATCATCGCATCAGAGATAATTCCTGGTTTCCCCGAGACTTTCGACGGAGCATACCAAAAACACGGCTCAGATGATTTTTCAAACTCCCTCAAATCGTCTGTTAAACGATAATCTAGCTTAAAAGCATGCTTAAAACATACTTCGGCAGCATACTCAATGCGCGAATTTATCTTTGGTGTATATATTAATAACATCTCAACAATTTTTATTTCATCATATCTTCTACTTCTTCAACCGAAATCGGAATACGTTTGTCGCCAAGTATGCGCGATCCAGTTTCTGTAATCAATATATCATCCTCTAATCTAATTCCACCAAAATTGCGATAATCATTTACCTTATCATAATTGATAAATTGTTCAAATTTCAATTCTCTTTGCCAGAGATCGATAAGTTCTGGAATAAAATAAATTCCAGGTTCATTAGTAAGTACAAATCCAGGCTCCAAACTGCGCCCCATTCTTAAAAACGCTGTCCCAAAAATATCGCTTGGACGGATTTTTTCATCATATCCAACATAAATTTGACCTAAATCTTCCATGTCGTGCACGTCGAGCCCCATCATGTGACCCAATCCATGAGGCATAAATAATGCGTGTGCCCCTTGACGAACAGCGTCTTTTACATCGCCTTTCATTAAACCAAGATCTTTTAGTCCACCTGCTAAAATTTCGCAAGCAGCAAGATGAATGTCAAAGTAGGTAACTCCAGGCTTCATAAGTTTAATCGAACCATTTATAGCATTAAGCACAATCTGATAAACCTCTTTTTGTTTCTGAGAGAATTTCCCTCCTACAGGAATTGTACGTGTATTATCCGAACAGTAAAACATCGGAGTTTGAGCACCAGCATCCTGCAACATCAAATCTCCTGCTTGCAAAACATTTCCGTGATAATGATTATGTAAAGTTTGTCCGTTCTTTGTAAGAATTATTGGAAATGATGGTACTGCTCCGTACGAAAGGCTTATCCCTTCCATAACTCCAGCAATCTCGCGCTCTACAACTCCTGGCTTAGCCATTTTCATTGCAGCAGTGTGCATAAGGTATCCAATATTACAAGCACGCTCGATCTCCTCGATTTCGATTTGCTCCTTAATATTACGAAGCTTAATAACTGCTTTTAAGAAATCAATTGAGGCAGACTTCTTCATTTCTGAGAAAGGTACACCAAGAATTTCGTTAAGCAAAATCATATTGTCGTGCTTGTAAGGAGGCAAAAAATGAATCTGGCGCCCTTTCGATTTTGCAGAAGCTACGTATTCTTTAAACTTATCAAAGCCTGCAGTCTCGGTAATCAAATATTTCATTGCTAATTCGGAAACTGTTGGCTGAGGTCCCATCCAAATTATATCATCGATATCAACATCGTTAGCAAAAATTATCTCTTTACCTGTTTCGGTATCAATTACGGCTGCCATTCCAGGTAAATCCAAACCGAAAAAATATAGGAATGTACTGTCCTGCCTAAAATGATAAGTGTTTGCAGGATAATTCATTGGGGTTTCGTTATTTCCTAAAAAAACAAAAACTCCTTGTCCGAGTAACTTCTTAAGATTATCTCTTCTCGATTTATAAACTTCCGGTTTAAACATAATATTTGGTTTTAAAAATTAAAGCATAAAAATAAACAATCATTTTAACATAAAAGTTTTTGGCAGGGAATAAATATTAACAAAAAATGTGATAATCTAATGGTCTACTTAATAAAATTTGTTTTTGGCATGGAGCATGACGCATGGAGCATGGTTCTATACCGCTCACCAGAACTGGAACTATTTGTGCTGATGTGTGACTTACTACTATTTATTGATTTTGCAAAATGTTATTTTCAGCATAAATGTTATTTCCATTACAATTTGAGCACCATGCTCCATTCCATTAATACTAAGCACAAATTTATTAAGGTCTTCTATCACACAGCAACTATATACTTAATAAAAAAAAAGAAAGCCCGATGGTACAAACCTATCGGGGCGAGTTCTTATATATAATGTTGAGGTAGTTACTTTTTAACCAGCTTTTTGGAATCAATGTTTTTACCTTCGTAAATAAGGCAGACGAAATAAACTCCATTAACCAAATCGTATGCTTCGATATCAACTTTTCCAAGTCCTCCGCCAACATTAACAGACTTTACTTTTACTCCTGCAAAATTATAGATGGCTATTTCGGCGGTTTTATCCTCGGGAATGTTGTACCATATCTCAGCATAATCTACAACCGGATTCGGAATTGGAGCGGAGATTTGTCCAAGTTCGGGATAGCCATCAAGGTTGAAGTATAAACTGCTGTAATCAACTGGATTTGGATTAATCGCAAAAAGCTGACCTGTAAACAGCAAAACTGGGAATAATATGTACAACATTTTTTTCATCGAAAATTTGTTTTACAAAAAGCGTTCCGAAAATTTTATGATTCAAAACGCGTTTTCATAATTTTTTACGGACTTAATATTAAACTTGTTTCAAAAAAGTTTAATTTTTTTCGAGAAAAGATGAACTTGATAAATAGGGAAATTATATTTCGAGTTAGTTCGGCTTACATTGGATCAACGTCCACTTCGATTTTCACACTGGAAAAGTCGCCTTCCGATTTAAGATTTTCAATTTTTGCCAACACAAAGTTTCTAACCTTAGCAGCGGAGAATTTTTTCTCGTAGCGAATATGGATATTGAGAATGTAATAGTTGCTGATTTTACTCACTAAAGGTTCTTCTGGTCCCTTAACTCTTGTCTGTAGTTCATTCCTAAGCATATCGGCCAAAGCATTAGCGGCTCTTCTTAGTCGGTTTTTATCCTTGTGTTTTAACTTTAAAATTATAAAATTCCAAAATGGAGGATATTTAAATTGTTCTCTTTCTGCAATTTGTGAATTATACATTCCTGCGTAAGAGTCGTTTTTAACAAAACTGATTATTGGGTTTTCTTTATCATAAGTTTGAATAATCACTTTTCCCCGCGTATCTCGCCTGCCAGCTCGTCCACTCACCTGTGTTAGTAATTGAAACGCTCTTTCGTAGGCTCTAAAATCGGGGTAATTTAGCAAATTGTCGGCATTTAAAACTCCTACCAGACCAAGCCGTTCGAAGTCCAAACCTTTAGTAACCATTTGTGTGCCGACTAAAATATCATATTTATATTCGGCGAAATCGTCAATAATCTTACTAAACTTGCCTCTTGTTCCAGCAGTGTCAAAATCGAGACGTACAATTCTTGCATCGGGAAATATATCTGCTGTTTCATCCTCAATCTTCTCTGTTCCAAAACCTTTATGATTTAGCTTATCGCTGCCACAAACCGGACATTTTGAAACAACTGGATGATTTTCGCCGCAGTAATGACACTCTAACCGGTTTTTAAATTTATGATAAGTGAGACTAACGTTACAAGCGTTACAATATGGAACCCAGCCACACGAAGTGCATTCGAGAAATGGAGAATATCCTCTGCGGTTCTGAAATAGAATAATCTGCTTTTTGTTTTTTAAGGCATCCATTATTTCTGAAATTAAAATTGGATGAAAATGCCCTTTCATTATCTTCCTGCGATACGCATCTTTTAAATCGGCAACAACAATTTCTGGCATTTCGACATTTCCATAACGCTCGTTTAACTCGGCAAGTAAATATTTGGACGAAAGAGCATTATAATAAGACTCTAGAGATGGAGTTGCCGAGCCTAAAACAACCTCGGCAGAGTGAATTTTTGATAAAACTACGGCCGCATCTCTGGCATTATACCTTGGATCCGGATCATTCTGTTTAAATGTAGATTCATGCTCTTCGTCAACAATTATCAAACCTAGGTTTGTGAAAGGAAGAAAAATTGCCGAGCGAACGCCTAATACTATTTTAAGTTTTTGTTGAGATACCTTTAGATAAACTTCTGATCTCGCGGATATTGGATACTTGCTATGGAATATCCCAATTTTATCTCCAAAGTAATTCTGAAGTCTTTTTATCATTTGTGCAGTTAATGCAATCTCAGGCAAAAGATATAAAACCTCTTTTCCTGCACTAATTACTTTTTCGATAAGTTTAATATAGACTTCGGTTTTTCCCGACGAAGTAACTCCATGCAATAGTACCGGCTTTTCGTTATTAAAGTTATTTAATACTTGATTATAAACATTTAATTGATTATCAGATAATTGTAAATTATTATCTAAAGTATTAGTTTCAGAAATAAATCGAGATACTTCTATCTCTTTCACCTCTAGTAATTGTTTATCTACAAGAGTGTAAAGAGTTGTTTTAGAAACATTTAGATGTTGAATCAACCACTTTTCGTCACACTCAAATATTTCCTTAGCTTCGTTTAAACATTTGTCGTTTAGAAACTGTAAAACCTCTTTCTGTTTATTGTTTCGTTTAAGGATTTTTGAGCATTCTTCGCTGTAAGTTTCAATAAGCGAAAGTTTAAAGACTATAACATTTTTAAAAACAGGTTTGTAAGTATCCTTAAGATTTTGCGATAAGAATAAAATGCCATTACGCTCGAGGTTTTCGAGGTGAGCGATCGGATTTTTAATTCCGACAGCAGAGGCGATACTAAAAATATCGGTATTTGGCGAATTTTGTAAGAAATTAAGAATTTTGATTTCCGATGAATTTGGTGAATAGTCGGTTGTAAATTCGGGGTTGTACCACACTTTTGTTTCGCCGGATGGAAGAAGAACTGACGGGATTGCTGCAGCGAGCACTTCTCCTTTTGTACAGCAATAATACTCCGAAATCCAATTAAGAAAATCGAACTGTTTGTCGCAGAACAAGGCCTGAGAGTCGATAGCAGAATAAATAGGTTTACACTCAAAATCGGGTTGATTATTATGAACAATAGTAACAATGCCCGAGTACATTTTTCGTTTACCCAAAATAACCACAACCCTGAAGCCTGGCTTAACATTTTCGGCCAGATCTTCAGGGATGCTGTAGGTCAGTGTATTTTTTAGAGCCAGAGGCAACAACACCTCGGCAAAACGAAATTCTTGCATTAAAATTATGAATTCAGCACATCTACAACGTCGAGCATTTTTTGGTCAATAGTCTTATGATGCTTTATAGTTTGATTGAAAGGAATATAAACAACTTCTCTATTAATCATTCCCACCATAATACTTCGTTGATCGTCGAGCAATGCTTCAATTGATGCAATACCGAGACGGCTTGCAAGATATCTATCGTATGCAGATGGAGAACCTCCACGCTGTATATGACCGAGCACAGTAACTTTCATATCGAACTCACCACCAAATTTTTCCATTGCATCTTTTATCTCAAACGCACCTCCTGCGTCATCACCTTCGGCAACTAAAATAATGCTGGAAGTTTTCTTTTTACTCATGTATTGAGTAATTTGTTCGTGTAATGCTTTTAAATCGGTTGGTTTCTCTGGGACAAGAACAGCTTCGGCACCACTAGCAATACCAGCACGCAAAGCAATAAACCCAGCATCACGTCCCATAACTTCGATAAAGAATATTCTTTCATGAGAAGCAGCAGTATCCCTGATTTTATCGACAGCTTCGACAACGGTGTTAATGGCAGTATCATAGCCAATTGTCATGTC
>JAQVGK010000237.1 GCA_028696755.1 Bacteroidales bacterium
TTTGAATTAAAATATGAAAACTAGTTAATTTAATCAATTATCTAATAGTTTTAACCAATTTCTAGGTTGTTGAACTTTGACGTAATTACATCAACAGTTATTCAATTTTAATCTTGTAGATGTATGTCGAAATGTAAGTGCCTATCATTCAGAATGTTGCAATTTATATTGTAGACATAAAAACAGATGAAAATGTCCTTTTTAGCATAAATGTTTACATGATGTACACTCAAAAAACTTTTCTTGCTTTGTTTTTCCCTCTACTTTTGTCTCAATTTTTTATTGGGTTAAGTTTATTTGGTTATTTATCAAAATCACGTTAATTGAACAATTTTATTAAAAAACAACTTTGCTCCACAAGCAGAAACGATCAGAGGTAGCGGAATTTCCCGCCAGAGTCTTTTTATCCTTATCAGCAGCAACAGTAGTCTAACGTTTTTTACCTCAAATTTAGCTGAATCTCACACCTGGCGGGAAAACCTCTGATCTTTTTTTTTAAAAAGAATAGCTTAATTATTCAGGTATTCTGTTAAAACTAGAATTCAGTTTTTATAAGCGGTAAGCTGTAATCAGTATGTATGTTTTACCGATTACTGATTACCGACCACCGATTACAGAATTTTACCATATCTAAATTATAACAGAATAACAATTTATTCCACTTTTTTTCGTTACTTTTAAGCATTGAAATTTTACTATTATGTTTAAAAAAATTCTATTGTCGATACTAGCATTGATTTTCTGTTTTCCTCTTTTTTCTCAGTACACTGTTTTAAAGTACAAATGGAATTTTCCTGATTTTGTAATGCATAAAGATTCGCAAAATATTGTGCATACCGAGTTGGTTAAAGCTGAGCAGGATTTTTACATTTATGTTTATAAAGATAAGCGAGCATTGAGCTTTGTTGAAAGTAATCTGGAGAAAAAGACACAAACAAAATCGGTTGATTTGTACGACAGAAAAAAATCTGAGTTTATAGGTCTATATGTTCGTAAAAGTGATAAAACAGGAGATATTTACATTACTCGTTGGCGAAAAAAAGATTGGTGTAAGATTGATCCTATGCATCCGCCTTACATTGATGAATTTATGGAAGAGTCAATTACCGAAGCGATGAAGAAGAAAGATTCTTTATGGACTTGGCAGCCACCCCAGATTGCTTTTACCGATAGCAATAAAACCATTGGGGAGTATAAATGCAAGAACGCAATTGTGACCGAAGGCAAAACAGTTTACAATGTTTGGTACACCGAGCAATTTGATTATAGTTGGTGCTTTTCTGATTATCGCTTTTTAATTCCGGGCACTGTAATATACAGCGAAAGAAATGGTGAAGTTGACTTTGTTCTGGAAGAAATTACTTATCAGAAAAAGATTGATGAGGAGCTGGAGAGGGCGATGAAGTTTAGGTAATTCGTTATTACTGAAACCTCAGCTTTAAACCAATCGATATTTGATGTGATGTTCCGTTTAATTTTGATGTTGCATATTTTGTTCCTGCAAAAAGTGTAGAATTGTAACTTATTTCGTTTTGCACAAGAGTGTTTAAGCCTTGCTGGAATCTGTAATTCATGCTTATCCAAAAAACATCAGTTATTCTGAAATCTTTTGATGCCCCCAAATATATTGCTGCAACAAGGCGTGAAACATGATGTGATAATGTTGTAACTTGAAAGTTTAAATTATCAACTCCAGTGCCTTCATAGAAATGCGTTTTGCCATATTGCTGAATGTTATTGTCATTGTATATAGCTTCGGTAAACCCTAAATTTATTCCTGAGTAAATATTAAGAATCTTAAAATTTGATGCTGTAATCCATCTATACCCACCACCCAATTTAAATTCGTGTGTTTCAATTTTTTTATTTGGAAAGTTCATCAGTGAATACTTCGTGCGAACACTTGAGGCATAGTCTCCGTAATGATATCCTCCACTGACAAACCAATTATTCTTTAATCCTTTTTCATATTCAAGTCCCCAATGTTTTCCTAAATAGCCAGTAACACCATGCATATAACCGTTTGTGTCATTAACACTGTTTTTTGGCAATCTAGTCCCAATAAAAATGTTTAAAAAACTGCTCTTTGGTGGTAGATACCTTTGCTCTTTTCTAATTTCTGACTTTGCTTTATCGGGATCCTCGCCAGAACTAATACGTTTGTTTAATTTTTCTTTATTTTTATTTCCAGTAAAAACATAAGCAACTTTTATTCCTGCGTTTGATCCTCTGCTGTATATTTCCCCACCTGATGAATAGGAATAAAGACTATACTCTCCGCTATATACATTTGTAAATCCATGTGTGTATTTTATCCCTAGCTGAAACTCGTTTTTATTTTTTAAAGATTTGATATAGTCTAAACTAAAAATAGCTATTGGATTTATCAATTGTGGATAGTCAATCTCAACAATAAAGTCATTTTCATCATATTCATTTGATCCAGATACACCCAAACCTGTACTCAGAAATTGCATTATACCACCACCTATGCCGAATCTTAATCTATCTTTTCTGTTTAACTGAAGATAGTAATTTGCTTTAATCCCGAATTGATGGTAGATATTGTAATATACTTTGTGCCAATATTGCCAATTTTCTGTTCCACTATTTACAGAGTGAGCTGGGACATTGTACAAAAATCCTCCAAAACCAAATCCCCATTCTGCCGATAACGAAATTTGTTCGTTAAAATACCTATTGTAAGTCAACATTAAATTGTGGTTTAACGCAGGAGAGTTTATCAGCTTTTCATTTCCATATGATGAAATAATCTTATTAAAGCAAACGCCATTGTAAAGACTTAGCTCCCACTGATTTGGGTTAGTGTTCTTAAAATTGATTTGAGCAAATAGAGTTTCTGAAAAAGTTAAAGAAACAATAACTAGAATCGCATAAGCATTTTTCATGTTAAGAATTTAAATCAATAAACGATTGCTATACGTGATTATTGTGTATACAAAAGATAAATGGGTGGCTAACATTAATGTTTACTAACGGTAATTAGCTTTGTTTTTTTCATAATCGGGTTTATCAACTTTATCCTAACCCTCTCCAAATCCCACATCGCAAACATCAACGCTGCCAAGAAAGGCATGGCTGGAGTTCTGTATCTTACTATCGAGCCAGTGTTTGGGGTGTAAACTCCAACAACTACATATAAAAACAAGATGAAAAGTGCGGCAAACAAAACAAAGCGCATGGTTTTCTTGTCTGGTTTTTTGAAGAAAATGATTGTAATTATCGCAATAATTATCAGCATAACAATCTCGAGAAATGAGAAAAGCATAAATGCCGAATTTACCTCGGTAGGGAATGGTCGTAAAAAACTATTTACCAATCCTTCGGGAATAAGTAAAATAAAACTTTTAATGTCGGGTTTTAACCTTGTTAGTTCGTAAGTGCTTCCAGGGTCGTCCTGCAATTCGATATAGTTGATAAAATCGTTTTGTTTGCCCGATAATGTTGAGATAATGTCGTAACCCAAAATTTTTCCACTGAAAATTACTAAAACAGCACTTACTGCCAGAATCGAAAAGAAACTTATTAGCTGAAATTTTATTTTCATTTTTTTGCTAATCAGTAAAAAGAATACTGCTGGGAGAAAAGCTGGTAGTACATAAATTTTTGAAGCAAAAACCAAAGCCGAGGATAAAATCAATCCGACGATGTGGAAAATATTAAATTTTTCGCTTAATCGAGCAATAAAGTAAAATGCAAAGCCTGTTGCCAACATTGTTAAGCCTTCTTTCATTAAGCCAGATGTCCAGAACAGGCAGGATGGGATTAAAAATGATGCAGCAAGCAGCAGCCATTTGTTAGTGTTCAATAGTTTTTGCAGACCTCTAAACAATACAAAGCAACCAAGAAAAGATAAAAATGCCATCACTACAACATGTACAAAAATATTTCCGCCTGAGACTAGGCAAACAACTGCATTAAATCTCATAATTGTTCGGTTGTCGTTAAACAAACCATAGTCGAATTCGCGAGTCCAGTGGTCGGTTCGGTCGTAGTATTTTTGCAATTGGGGTTGGTCTGCCTGAATTCCTGTTACGAGTCGCAAGTAGTCGGCAAAACTTTCATCTTTTGCTTCATACAATATTGTGCCTCCTCGATAAAACTTGTGTATGTCGGACATTGCAGGATCGTAGTAATAAGTATAAACTCCATAAACGGCAAATCCTCCGGCAAGTTTGAGAGCGAATAGAATTAGAAATACATATTTTTTTATGCCCTCTGTTTTGAAAAACTTTAGGAAATAAATCAAGCCTGCGAAGCCTATTGTGAATAATATTGCAGCCAGAATCTTCATTATTCAAAAATGAAAGATAAATTATTTTTTTCGGCAATATAAGTTGGTGGGTTTTGGTTAAGTGTATGTCCCGAAAGAATTTTTTCGTACTTTTTTAAATATGATGACGCCATAATTGCGGAATTGAATTTCTCGGCTGCATAATCCGAGATAAACTTGCGGTTAAAAGAATTGTGGTTCTTAATAGCACGTGCAAGCTCTTCTTTATTGCAACTCAAAAATCCAAATTTCTCAGTAATCAGCTCAGGCAACGAACCGTAAGGGGTGCCAAAAACCGGACAACCAAGAAATAAACTTTCGGTAAGCGCTAAACCAAAAGGCTCGTTCCATAAAACTGGAAAAATTAGTCCTTTGGATTGCGAGATTAGATTTATTTTTTTCTGACCACCAATCATTCCAAAGAACTTTACTTTTGAGGATGTTGTAAATCGAAATCCCATCTTAAAGTTTATTCTGTTTCCGCCCAAAACAGCAAGTCTTTCATTGGCAACTTTACACACATCTATTGCGCCCCGTAAGTTTTTTACTTTCCATGCAGCATTGCCAAGAAAATGAAAATGGGAGCGAGGACCAGTTATGCTTGGTTTTCCATAGTCGTTCCAATCAAGTCCATTATACACAAACTGGTCGGAATTGTGACGTTCGGCATGATTTTGAGAAACAAAAACAGTGTTAAGATCAAATGTTTGTCCCGGCGAGCTGTTACCGTGAATAGTGGTGATATATGGTTTGCTAATCTCTTCATTTACAGGAAAATTAAAATGAACAATATCGGTATCTTCTGGGATTTGGTCGTTAATTGGTTTCTGAGGATTGAAAACTACAATTTTTCCAAAATCACACTCAGAGCCCTGAGCAACCAGATAGGTAATCTTATGACCGGCTTTTGCCAGTTCCTTGCCCAGATACCAAATTACCCTTTCTGTTCCACCGTAAAGCAATGCAGGAATTACAGAAGGATTTACAATTGTAATATTCATTTTATAATTTTAGTAGCAAAGTTAGTTGAAAAAATTAGAGTTTGGGGTTTTTTGTTGGGGAAAGTTTTTTGAGTGAGGATTACCTCGCTGTGCTCGGTGATCCTTGGGGGAGGCATACAAAGTAAAAACCATCGCTATCGCTCTGTTTTTTGTTTATCCAAATTTTATTTCAAGCCGTTGGGTGAGTGGATTACCTCGCTGTGCTCGGTGATCCTTGGGGGAGGCATACAAAGTAAAAACCATCGCTATCGCTCTGTTTTTTGTTTATCCAAATTTTATTTCAAGCCGTTGGCTTGATAAAATTTGGATAAACAAAAAACCCACTTCATCCGAAGTGGGTTTTTACTTTGTGGGAATTAATGGATTCGAACCATTGACCCCCTGCTTGTAAGGCAGGTGCTCTGAACCAGCTGAGCTAAACTCCCTTTTATTTTTTCTCAACCATTGACCCTCCCGACTTTCAGTCGGGATGCTCTGAACCAGCTGAGCTAAACTCCCTTTTGTTAAGAACTTATTCCCGTTTTGGGACTGCAAATATATATGCCTTTTTTCTATTCGCCAAATGTTTTTTTGTTTTTTTGAAAATAATTTTTAATTGAC
>JAQVGK010000238.1 GCA_028696755.1 Bacteroidales bacterium
AGTGCCAGACTTTTGCACCCACATTTGATTAATATCGGGATTGTTTACACGTGGAGCAGCAATACCAACAACAAATAAATCATCACTAAAACCGTCGCTGTTCTCATCAGGATAGTTGATTTTATAGCCAACATAGAATGGCCCATTAAGCTCGATTGGTGGATTGAAATGAATTACATTGTTTTGATTTTGCGTTAAATCGCGTAAATACACCTTTTTAAAACCAAGTACGGTGTCGGGAGTTGGGAACATACCATCCCAAACATAGAATGTAACATAGGAAGAATAAGAACCATAAACAGCATGTTTAACTGGTACGATTATCCCGTCAATTTGACTAAAAGCGTGTTCATCAAAATAGTTTGCATAAGCCCTAATATTTTCACCATTTTGCCCAGCTAAGAACCCCCATGTTCCGGTTGGAACTCTTGGTTCTACAACTTCGCCAGGATTTATTGTGGTAAGCGTGTCACAATATGTATGCACAGGTTCACTAAATACATAAATATATCTTTCTTTAGTAATTGTACTAGCACCACAAGCGTTGCTAACAGTTAGAGTCACATCGTAAATACCAGGTAGAGTGTATTTTATTCCATTAGTTGGAGAACCTTCGTTGCTCGTTGCTGGGGTTCCACCTGGGAACGACCAAGTATGATAAGATGGCAACCCAGTTGATAGGTCGAAGAATTGAACGGTACTTCCTGCAGCAATTAGTCTTGGTGTTGCATCGAAGGCAACTGTTGGAGCTGTTGTACAAGGATCAGTTTCCGAAACAGTAATGTAAAGTAATTTCTCCATCGTATCTGCTCCAAAATTATTACTAACTGTAAGCCTAACTGTATGCTGCCCAATAGTATTGTAAACAATTCCAGTTGGATTTTGCTGGTTACTTCCTGTTGTTTCGGCTCCTGGAAATTCCCATGTCCACTGATAAGGACTACCAGCACTAAGGTCGATAAAGTTTATTGATTCGCCCGGTTGAATTACTGTGTAGTTAGCAGTGAAGTTTGCAGTAGGTGGTGTTGTTGCCTCAGGAATTACACGAATATATTCTGCTTTAGTTTCAACATCTTGAACATTGTTAGTTTTGCGACATCTTAGAGTTACATCATAAACACCAACTTGCATATAAGCGATTGGTGGAGGTGCCGAATCGGAGAATGTTGCAGGAGTTCCACCTTCAAATTCCCATGCCCACTGATTAAATGGTCCGTTTTCGGATAAGTTTGTAAATTGAACTACCCCACCAACTGGAATTGTGGTAATATTTGCTTGAAAATTTGCTATTGGCTGAGTTGGGTCAGGGGCTACTGTAATACAATCTTCACAAATATATGTATCCTGATCGGCCGCGTTAGAGGCTTGTAAAACTACATCATAAACACCTGGTGTTGCATAGCAAATATTTGTCGGATGCTGATTTGTTGACGAACTAGGTGTTGCTCCGGGGAAACTCCAGCTCCATGAAGTTGGATTGCCGTCTGTCTGGTCATTAAAATTTATGCATTGATTTGCAGTAATCGTATAATCAGAAGCCACAAATGAAGCTGTTAAAGTCCCAGCAGGGCCAGTTACAATAATATAACCGATTTTAATTTCTTCATCACTGTTTGTTCCATCGCTTACCGTTAAGGTAACATTATACGTTCCTGCTGCTGGATAAGTAATTGATGGATTTTGTATTGTAGAAGTTGCAGGAGTTCCGCCGTCAAATTCCCAATTCCAGCTTGTAATTGCACCTATCGACTCATCGGTAAAATTAACAGTTCCTCCTTGCGCAACAGTAGTTGGAGTTGCCGAAAAAGCAGCAACAACCGCATCTTCCTCTACAACGGTTATATAAGCTGTTTTTGTTTCGGTGTCGTTACCGCTTGCGTTAGTTGCTGTTAGAGAGACATTGTAAGTCCCTGCGGTATTATATACTATCACAGGATTTTGTGCTGTACTTGTTGCAGGTGTTCCACCGGCAAAGTTCCATGACCATGAGGTGGGATTATTAGTTGATAAATCCGAAAATGTAACCGAGCCACCAACAGTAACAGTAGTTGGCGTTCCTGAGAAATCGGCAACAGGAGCAGAACCTGTGGCATTTGGGTCGTAACCCTCTAAAGTTGTTGCTCCAGTATTTCCTGGATCAAGCCATGGTTTTAATCTTCTATTGTCGGCTGTACCGTTTACTTCCCAATGCTGACTAAATTTACCATAATCGTCGTTTGCAGAACCTGCTGGTGCACCACAATAAGAGGCCCCACCAGTTAAAGTTCCAACAACGAGTTTGCTAGTTCCGTTAAATAAAGGAGAACCTGAAGAACCTCCCTCTGTAATCCCCCAACTCGTTGCTGTATTTGCCCATTGTGCATGCCAGTGCGAGCTAGCTAAACAGCCAGGATAGGATGATGTTGTTAATGCTGTTGTGTAGGTTGAAATCTTCTTTATGTCACCTGCTGGATGATGAATACATACTCCAGATGGACTTGCAGTTGTTCCTCTATCCCAACCATTGTAATAACCATTGATTGTAGCAATGTTTGCCGCAGTAGTAGTTAACTCAACTAATAAGAAATCGGTACCTCCTGTCATTGGCCCTCTAGCTCTAAAAGTACAACCTGTGATGATTTGGTATGCAGGTGCTGTCCCAGGATTTGCACAATTGGCAGATTCGAAGTGAAAGTAAAATTGCCACTGATTAAAGTCTCCAGCGGTAACATCTCCACCGCAGTGGTCTGCTGTTAAAAAATATGGTGTTCCATCGTTAGCAGTATTGTTAACAAGTGTTCCAGAGCAAAAACCTCCCGACATACCATCAACAACATATATTTCAGCAACACCCTTTTTTATAGTTTGATAATTATCCCCTTCTGGGCAGTTAATATTTACATTGCAAGCGCCAGAATTTCCAAAACCTGTTGGTTTATCTTCTCTATAATACCCAACAAATTGATCAACTCCACGATAGTTATACATTATTCCCTCAATATTTAAAACAACATCTGCAGGATTTACTTCAGGACTTAAAACTAATTCGAGATTTGTAACTTCACCTTCAATCATCTGAGTTGAAAACTTATTCCCAGATGGTGGATTTGTTCTATGGTCGTATGAACCTAAAAGCTGTCTGCGATTTTCGTTGTATAAAAATAACTGAGAACCTTCGGGCAGATAAAAAGCACTGTATAAAACCATCAAAGCCAAAGCATCTCTACTTGCAATTTGCAATCTCCAAACCTGTGTGCCATCCGGAAGAATATCCCATGTTCCAGAGTTTTGAACAGTTGCTTGAATAGGCAGTACCCTACCGACTTTGTACATTTCTCCATTTTTCTCGTCCATCAAGTCTTCCTGCATAATCAGGTTCATATCAGGCTGCTGAAGCACAATTCTGTCAACCTCTTGGCTTAAACTTTTGTTTGTGTAACTAATCGGAAGACCTCCGTAGCTTTGTTGCGAAAATGCGTTAGAACTAAGTAGTATCAACGCAAAGCTAACTAACAGCAAAGTAACTTTTTTCATTGTTATTATGTATTTTTATTAGAAACAATTAATGATGCAAGTTAAACAATAATTTTTAATCAAAAAAAAAAATCTGTTTTTTTCCTAAACGCTGAAATTTTAAAAGAGTTGCTTGTGAAAACATATAAAATTGTTCTCATAACTTGCTTATAATCAGGCACATAAAGCAAAATGCAAAAAAAAACTAATTTTTTTGCATAAAAATTTGGAAAAATAAAATGAAAGAGTTTATCTTTGCAGTCCCAAAAATAAGGGGCACTGAGATTGATTAGCTCAGCAGGTAGAGCACCTGCCTTTTAAGCAGGGGGTCTGGAGTTCGAGTCTCCAATCAATCACTCTCAGGCAAAGGTTCGCATAGCGGGCCTTTGTTGTTTTATACAACTTTGCATCAAGAATTGATTAGCTCAGCAGGTAGAGCATCCCGACTTTTTTAGTCGGGAGGGTCTGGAGTTCGAGTCTCCAATCAATCACTCTCAGGCAAAGGTTCGCATAGCGGGCCTTTGTTGTTTTATACAACTTTGCATCAAGAATTGATTAGCTCAGCAGGTAGAGCATCCCGACCTTTTTAGTCGGGAGCGTCTGGAGTTCGAGTCTCCAATCAATCACTCTCAGATTTGAGGTTTACAAAAATAGGTCTCTTTTTTTTCTCATACTTTCAGTTTTTAACAGCCCTTATATGAAAACTTTTGCAGAATATTCTTTGCAAACAAATAGAAATTCGCAATCATTACATAAAATTTTATGTTATGAGTCCACTGCTTATTCTTGCTATCGTTCTCGGTTATTTTGCCCTGCTTATAGTTATTTCTCTATTCACAGGTAGAAATGTAAATAACGAAGGATTTTTTCTCGGTAACCGAAAATCAAAATGGTATATTGTGGCTATTGGAATGCTAGGCTCGTCAATATCTGGGGTTACTTTCATATCAGTTCCTGGTTGGGTTCAGACTACACAAATGACTTACCTTCAAATGGTTATGGGTTTTATTGCCGGATACATAACTATTGCTTACGTTCTATTACCTCTATATTACAGACTGAATCTTACCTCAATATATACATATCTTGATATGCGCTTTGGGAACTCATCATACAAAACCGGAGCATCATTCTTTCTTTTATCCCGCACTATCGGTTCGGCAGCCCGCCTTTATGTCGTTGCTAATGTGTTGCAAGTTACAATTTTTCGGCAATTGGCTGTGCCGTTCTGGATTACTGTTTTAATCACGATTATGCTAATTTGGCTTTACACATATAAGGGCGGAATAAAAACAATTATATGGACAGATACTTTGCAAACAATCTTTTTATTCACTGCAATGATAGCAACCATTGTTATTGTGTCGGGCAAACTTGGACTTGGTTTTGGAGATATAGTTTCAACCATTAGTGCAAGTTCAATGTCAAAAGTGTTCGAATTCTCCGATTGGCACTCTTCTCAGCATTTCCTGAAACAATTTATAAGTGGAGCATTTATTACAATTGTAATGACTGGTTTAGATCAAGATATGATGCAAAAAAATCTCAGTTGCAGGAATATTAAAGAAGCAAAGCGAAATATGCTTACATACGGATTAGCATTTTTACCAGCAAATCTCTTGTTTCTATCACTCGGCATATTACTGATGACCTTGGCAAACACAATTTCCATTGATCCAAGTTTAATTGCAGGTGACAATCTCTATCCTTACATTGCAACAACGCAGCTGGGACCAATTGTTCTGATACTTTTCCTTATCGGCTTAATGGCATCTGCTTATTCAAGTGCCGATTCGGCACTAGCTGCTTTAACAACATCTTTTACCGTTGATATTATCGGGATTAAAAACAAATCCGAAGCTCAAGTAAAAAAAACCAGAACTATAGTGCATGTAGGATTTTCGTTTGTTATGGCTCTAATTATTGTAATGTTTGATGTCGTTAACGAGAAAAATATTATAAATGCAATTTACGCCATAGCTGGATATACATATGGCCCTTTATTAGGCTTATATGCATTTGGACTGTTTACAAAATTCAACATTAAAGACAAACATACACCTTACATTGCAATCGCCAGTCCATTACTCTGTTTCGCAATAAGTTGGATACTCAAAGAATACACTGGATACAAAACTGGCTATGAATTGTTACTGCTCAACGGCTTGCTAACATTTGTAGGATTGTTGATTATCAGAAAACGAAAATAAAGAATGAAATAAACTATGCAATTAGAAGAAGGACATGTTTTTCATATTTACAATCAGGGAAACAATCGGCAGCGAATTTTCTTTGAAGAAGAGAATTATCAATTCTTTATAAAAAAAATGCAGGTTCATTTATTACCTTACTGCAATATATTGGCCTATTGCCTTATGCCAAATCAAATCATTTTCACTGGAT
>JAQVGK010000239.1 GCA_028696755.1 Bacteroidales bacterium
CAAAATTTGATAGTAAAGTTTTTGATAAGTTTACTGTTCAGGTTTTTAGTTTTAGCTTTAAGAAAGGAATTCCAAACGATAGTACCGGAAATGGTGGTGGATTTGTTTTCGATTGCCGTGGAATTCATAATCCGGGACGATATGTCGAGTATAAAACCAAAACTGGAAAAGATCAAGAAGTTATTGATTTCTTTAAAGCGAATAGCGATATAGATATTTTTTTCGAGAATGCTGTTAATGTTGTGAAACCAACAATCGAGAATTATATCGAGCGTGGTTTTAACTCGTTAATGATTAGCTTTGGATGTACTGGTGGACAACATCGTAGTGTTTATTGTGCAGAAGCTATGGCAAAATATATTAGAGAAAACTATACAGCTAATGTAGTATTGGTGCATCGGGAGCAAGGATGAACTATTACTTTACCGGACTCAAAGTCGCAGCAACCTTTTTAAACATTGCAATGTTTTCCTCAAACTTTCCGTAGGTGAGGCCAGTTATTACGTAATAATCCAAACCGTTGAAAACTATTACTTGGTAAATAAGCTCGGTTTTGTACAATTCTTTGTTTTTGCCGATTGAATAGATTTCGTAGCCACTTAAATTTCCGGCTTTAAACGGTTTTGGATCTCTTTTCGCATCTGTGTTCCAGTCAAGTGGGTAAACATCAAAAAGCTTGCGGCAGAGTAATTTTTTCTCGTCTTCGGTAATGGCTTTTGTTAATGTTGCTTTACGAATTGTCATCGAAGTCTTTTCTTGTGTTTTCGATGGCATATTTCCATCATCGGTGTAGGTGAGTGAACTCAACATCATATTTGCTTTTTGCAATCCTGTTCCATTTACATTAACTGTAAAATCAAACCTATCGGTAATATCAGATGCTTTTTGTGGTTCATATATTACTCCTAAAACAGATTCTTTTACTTCTGCTACATGCTTTTGCGATGATGTGGAAATCATTGAGGCACTTACTAAATATGATCTGTAAATATCACCTATTAATAACATTACACGATAATATGTCTTTCCATAAGCAACTTGTTGACCTTCGATTAATAAAGCATCAAAACCATTTATTCGGTAAAATGTCTGCTTGTCAACAACAACTCCAGATTTTATTAAGTATTTTTTGTCGAAGCCAATCATGTTTTTGTTTACATCGCCTGGAATTTCGGTAATAACTATGCTGCTGCCTGCAAGCTCGTGTATAAATCCTGTGAATTTGGTGCTAGGCGAAAATCCTTTTGGTGGAATGATTTTTAACTTTGTTCCCGTTACATCTACATAACTGGCACTGATATTGTTAGTCCGCTCAACGGCTTTTGAATTAATGCTCTGCGAAAACATTATCATTGGCATCACGCACAATAACAATAATAATGATAAGTTTTTCATAAAGAAAATTTTTATAAAGTTAATAATTTTTGTTTATTTGGTAAAAAAAAACTCAATATCAATTCTTATGCCGATAAAAGGTTTGAAAATATTACTGATTATTGCACTGCTAACAAAGTCTGCTGTTCTTTTTGCTATCGACAAAGATTCGTTGCAATATATTGACAGGGTTTATGAAAAAAATCTAAAAACTGTGCGCCTTCATCCTTCGGATTGGGAATCTGGTTTTCCAGTGCTAGAACTTTATAGCGATAAAGTCTTAAGTTTTAATTTCGATCAGATTGAGTCGGAACCTGAGGAATATTTTTATACATTTATTCATTGTACTTACGATTGGAAGCCATCGCCTATAATGTATTTTGAGTATGCCGAAGGTTTCGAAGAGAACAGAATAGATGAATACGAAGATTCGCAAAGTAGTTTTGTTCAATATTCGCATTATGAACTCGAAATTCCAAACAGGGATGTGAGTTTTACGAAATCGGGAAACTATTTGCTGGTTGTTTATATTAAGAATGATGAAGGCGAAAAGATAGTTGCTACTCGTCGTTTTATGATTTATGAGCAAGTTGCAGAGGTTGCTGGTCGAGTAAATCCAGGTGTAATAAGTGATTATCGTACACATTATCAGAAACTTGATTTTACAGTTAGTCGAAAAGGCTTAAATATTTACGATCCTGAGCGCGAATTAAAACCTGTTGTAATTCAGAATTATCAGTGGAATACAGCAATCTACGACTTTCCGTTTTCGTTTATAGATAACGAAAAAGTTGTTTACGAATGGGACGATAAAGTCTGTTTCAACGCTGCAAACGAGTATCGTTATTTTAACTTTAATAATCTGGAGCTAAACTCGGAGAGGGTTGAGAATATCGAATTCAAAAAACCGTATTATTACATTGATTTGGTTATGGATAAACCCGAAATGTTTAGTCCCTACCGAAGTGTTGAGGATGTTAACGGCTCTTATGTAATTCGTACCAACCGTTTTGCTAATAACGATTTCCCCGAGATTCAGTCGGAGTATGCAATTGTAAAATTTAGGCTTGAATATAAAATGCCTCTTAATAATGCCGATGTTTATTTGTATGGCGATCTTACAAACTATTCGCTCGACGATAGCAATAAAATGCTTTACAATCTCGAAACAGGCTGTTACGAAAAATTACTATTCCTAAAACAAGGCTATTATAATTATAGGTACTTACTCGTTGATAAAGATCCAAATAAAAAACCCGATCACAGCTACTTCGAAGGCAGCCATCAACAAACCGAAAATGATTATTTACTTTTTCTATACCTACGCGAAACTGGTAGCTCTTATGACAGATTGGTGAATTTTACGGTGTTTTAGTCGGAAGTAGGAATAAGAATTGTCAATGTCATAAGACCTGACATCGTCGCTTTGCCTATCTGACTTCAGTCTTCTGCTTTCCGTCTTCGATTTGGCTTTATGGCATAAAAAATTATATTTTCCGGTAAATTATTATTTTTCTAGTTTACAAATCTTTACAAAAGGATTATTTTGTAAATTTGCATAAATTGTGTTATTATGACTACTGCAGAATTAAAGCTAATATTATTTAGACAGATTGATTCTCTTGACAAAAGTAAATTGGAAGAGTTTTATGGAGTTTTCTTAAATTTCTTTAACGGAGAAATTGATTCTTCTGATTGGAACAATCTCACAAATGAACAAAAAACAGGAATTGATGCAGCACTAAAGGATATAAATGCTGGCAAATTTATTCCTCACGACAAAGTTATGAGTGATATTTATAGAAAATATCGAAATGTCTAAGCTAGTTATCTGGTCGGAATATGCTGTTAATGATTTCGAGAATATTTTAGAATATCTCAATTTGAAATGGGGCAATTCTGTGGTAAATTCTTTTATTGACAAAACCGATAGCTATATAGCTCAGATTTCTATGACACCAGATTTATTTCCGATAATCCATAAAACAAGAAAAATACGGCGCTGTGTGTTAACGAAACATAATTCATTGTATTACAGATTTAAAAAGGATAGAATTGACATTTTGAGAATTTTCGATAATCGACAAGATCCACAAACATTAAAATTTAAGGTTTAATAATTTTTTGCACTGGATTTATTGAAATATAAATAATAGTGCTTGAAAATCCAAAATCCAAATTCCAAACTGAGCAGTATTCATTGTAATTTGTAATTTGTAATTTACTCGCTATCGCTTGTGATCTCGCTAACGCTTGGTTGTAATTTGTGATTTACTCGCTGTCGCTTGTGAGCTCGCTAACGCTCGGTTGTGATTTGTAATTTGTAATTTGTTTAGGATTTAGATATTAGCGTTTAGTGCTTTCAAAATCATTTGCTTCACCCAAATCTATAACCATTCAGCAAATCCCTTACCTTCATTCTCTTTTTACCTGCAATTTGGAGGTCGGTGATAAACACAAAACCATCTTTTGCAGCAACTTTTAGGTACGATTTGTTGTCGCTAACGAAAGTGCCAGTGGGCAGATCATGAGGCTCGGTCTCAAAACTACTTTCGAAGACTTTAAAAGTGTCGTCGCTATTAGGAATTGTTACCCAGGCAGCAGGGTATGGCGATAATCCACGAATTTTATTGTGAATTGTCTCAGCGTTATCATTAAAGTCGATGCGACAATACTCTTTCGTAATTTTTGGTGCTGGATTTAATTTTCGGTTTGAAATTGTTTCTTGCGGTATGGTTTTGATATTTCCTTCTGCGATAGAATCAACCGTTTTTACAACCAGATTCGCGCCAATAGTCATCAGTTTATCATGCAGACTCCCAGCATTATCTTCTGGTAAAATTTCGCATTCTTCCTGAAAAATAATGTTGCCAGTGTCAATATCTTCATTGATAAAAAAAGTCGTTACTCCGGATTTTGTTTCACCATTAATAACCGCATGGTTTATTGGTGCCGCACCTCGATAATCGGGCAGGAGAGAGGCATGCAAATTAAATGTCCCTAATTCGGGCATTTGCCATACTTCTTTGGGTAGCATTCTAAAAGCAACAACAATAAACAAATTTGCACCAGTTTCTTTTAATTCATTATGAAAATCGGGTGATTTAAGCTTTTCTGGTTGTAAAATTTTCAAACCCTGTTCAGTGGCAAATTTCTTCACCTCCGACTCGGCAATTTTGCAACCGCGACCAGCAGGCTTGTCGGGAACAGTAACAATAGCTTTGATGTCGTAACCAGCCAAAATCAATTGTTTTAAAGGCTCCACAGCAAATCCGGGAGTTCCCATATAAACTATTTTGATTTTGCATTTATCCATTTACTCGTCAAGATTTAGCTCGTGACCCATTTTATTCTTTTTTGTTTCGAGGTAGAACTTGTTAAACTCGTTTGATTTTATTTCGATGTGTTGAGTGCCGCAAATCTCGAGCCCGTAACCTTTTAACCCAGCTTTTTTTTGTGGATTGTTTGTTATTAGAATCATTTTCTTAACACCTAAACTTCTTAATATTTGTGCACCAATACCATAGTCTCTTTCGTCAGGATTAAAACCAAGATGCACATTTGCCTCCACAGTATCAAGTCCATGCTCCTGAAGTTTATATGCCGAAATCTTATTCATTAAGCCTATTCCACGCCCTTCTTGATTAAGATAAACAACTACTCCCTTTCCAGTTTTTTCAATCATTTTCATTGATTCGTGCAACTGATGTCCACAATCGCATCGCATCGAGCCGAAGATATCACCAGTAACACAACTAGAATGTACTCTCACTAATACTGGTTCATCGGGAGTCCAAGTACCTTTTATTAATGCAGAGTGTTCGAGGCCATTACTTTTTTGTTTGAATGGAATAACTTCGAAATCGCCAAACTCGGTTGGAAGATGAGCCTTGTCGCCTCTAATAATCAGACTGTCGTTTTCGATTCTATATTTTATAAGATCTTCGATAGAAATAATCTTAAGGTCAAACTTGTCTGCAATTTCCATTAATTGAGGCAAACGAGCCATTGTTCCATCGTCGTTCATAATTTCTACCAATGCGCCTCCTGGTTTTAATCCAGCAAGTTTGGTTAAATCAACCACTGCTTCGGTATGTCCTGCTCTGCGAAGTACGCCATTTTCACGTGCCATCAAAGGGAAAATGTGTCCAGGGCGACCAAGATCTTCTGCTTTTGTGTTATCGTCAACTAGTGCAAAGATAGTTTTTGCTCTGTCGGCAGCAGAAATTCCTGTTGTACATCCCTGACCGATTAGATCTACCGAAACTGTAAAAGGCGTTTCGTGCAGAGCTGTGTTTTTGCCAACCATTAGCTCGAGATTTAACTCTTTGCAACGACTTTCGGGTATCGATGCACAAATCAATCCACGACCGTGTTTTGCCATAAAGTTAACAATCTCTGTCGTAATTTTCTCGGCAGCTACTACAAAATCACCCTCATTCTCACGGTCATAATCATCAACAACGATAATTATTTTTCCGTTTTTAATATCTTCTATTGCTTCTTCAACTG
>JAQVGK010000240.1 GCA_028696755.1 Bacteroidales bacterium
CGAACGATCGAGGGAAAGATAATCGAGCCCAACATCTAGTAAAAAACCGAGTCTGCTTTTAACTTCTTTAACAATTTCGAAAGCAATCTTTTGTTCGCGCGACTCAACATTGTCTAAAGCATAATCCATAAATTCGTAAAGATGTCTGATGTCGAGAGCAGCTAATTCCGATATATTTTTGTGTGCAAATCTAAAATTAAGAGCTTCGGGTTGGAGCCTAGTTCCATTACACTTAGGGCATGTGATAAATTTATTAAAACGTAATGAAGATTTATTTGAATAAGGATCTTTTTCTTCTTCTTCCTGTCGTGCCTTTATTTGATTAACAACGCCATCAAAACTTACTGCATAATTAGAAGTTTCGCCTAGTGGAGTGTTTTTTAATCTTAAACTTTCGGGATAACCGTAAAGTAAAGCATCGAGAGCCTCTTCCGACAATTCGTTAATAGGTGTTTTTAATGAGAAGTCCATTTTTTCGGCAAGAGCTTCGAGTACCCAGAATTGAAGCGAGTTTTTATATTTTCCAACGAAACTTAAACCACCATCATAAACAGAGATCGAATCATCGGGAATAATTTTGCTAAGGTCGATATCGGCAATTACGCCTAAACCGTTACACTTTGGACAAGCGCCTTGAGGTGAGTTAAACGAGAAAGTATGTGGCGCAGGTTCTTTGTACGAAATTCCTGATGTTGGGCACATTAAGAAACGGCTAAAAAATCTTGGTTTATCCGAATCTTTTTCCAGAATCATGATAATACCTTTTCCAAAATTCATAGCAAGATCAAGAGTTTTCCTTAATCTCGATTTGTCTTGTTCTTTAACCACCAGTTTGTCAACCACCAATTCTACAAAGTGAGTTTTGTATCGGTCGAGCTTAAGATTATAAGCAATTTCGCATATTTCTCCATCAATTCGGGCATTGATAAAGCCTTTTTTTCTCAGATTTTCGAATAATTCTTTATAATGACCTTTTCTACCATCAACCATTGGAGCGAGAATGTACACAGGTTTTCCTTCAAAGTCGTTGAGAATAATATCAATAATCTGATCGTCGCTGTATTTTATCATTCGCTCGCCGGTAACATGCGAATATGCGGTTGAAGCACGTGCATAAAGTAAACGTAAATAATCGTATATTTCGGTAATTGTACCAACTGTTGAACGAGGGTTTTTTACAGTTGTTTTTTGCTCGATAGCGATAACAGGACTAAGACCGCTTATTAAGTCAACATCAGGGCGCTCCATATTACCAATAAAGTGACGAGCGTAAGCCGAAAACGTTTCCATATAACGACGCTGCCCCTCCGCATAAATTGTATCAAAAGCCAGAGATGATTTTCCACTTCCACTTAAGCCAGTGATTACACTAAGTTTGTGCTGAGGTATTTCAACATCAAGATTTTTAAGATTGTGTACGCGTGCTCCTTTTACCGAAATTTTCCCGTCTTTGCTTCCCATTTTAAGAATAAATTATTTTGGAATATCGCATTTTCGTTCGCCGTCAGCGGGCAAAACAATTGTGTATTCCTTTCGTGCTGTGTTTAATAATGATTTTCCGGTTATCCAGGGGTTGAAGTATTTTAGCATTTTATAGTTCGTTCCGTTATCAAATGCGAATTGCACCAAGTCGTTGATTGTTGAATCAACAGTTATTTCAACTGTTTTAATTTCATGGTACAAATCCTCTTCGGCAATATCAAAACCATAAAGTTCAGGATTTGACATAATAAGCTTGAGTGCAAGAATTCTATAAACATATCTTGCAGTTTCTTGATTAAGATCTAAATCACAATAAGTTTTTACTCGATGAAAATCTATATCTTTCTTTAGTCCACCCATTCCCATATTGTAGGATGCCGCAGCTAGTGTCCAGTTACCGAAATATGTGTGAGCTTTGTGTAGATATTGAATTGCAGCCAACAGCGATTTTTTGTGATTATATCTTTCATCTACTTCTTTGTCAACCTTAAGATTATATTCACCAGCAGTAGCCTTCATAAATTGCCAAAAGCCCGCAGCTCCGGCAGGACTAACAACATTTGCCAAACCGCTTTCGGCTACACACAAATACTTAAAATCATCAGGGATGCCTTGTTTTTGTAAAGTTTTTTCAATTTCGGGAAAATATCGGTTTGCCCTTTTTATGTAAAGCAAAGTGGATGAATGACGATATGTATTTGCAATTAACTCAAAATCGAGAGCTTCGTAAACATCAAAATTTTCGAGAGGAACAGTTTCTCCACAAAAAGTTAGTGTATCAGGAATATATGGTTGAAAAACTTTATACGGTAGAACATTTTCAGCCGCATTTATTTTCTCAGATTCAGCAGTACTAATTGTATCCGACGAAATAAAAAGATTTGCGACAATTAAACCGAGACCAACACCGGCAACGAGTAGAAAAGGTACTTTCATATATTTTTTTAATTCCATAAAATGAATTACTATTTAGCTTTTGTAAATTTTGTATTGAGATAAAGGAATAGAAATGTTGCTACTGGAAAAATGAAATAAACCCAAAGTCCTTGGTAATTGAATGTTTCGCCAGTGTTTATTAACCAGAACGCAAGAAATACTCCAATTGAGTTTAATGCGAATAACAGAAACGCAACCCATCTAACAGGCAATCCAAGGTAGAACAAATGGTGAGTTGTATGATTGCGATCACCAACAAATGGAGATTTCTTTTTAAGAAGCCTGTTAATTGTAACTGTTGTTGTGTCGGTAAGTGGAACAATAAATGCAAGAGCAACAATCAGGGCTTGTTTTGTATTAAATCCATATTGAAAATCGGCAACAGGAACAGCATTCCAGAAGAAAACGATTCCAATCCAAGCTAGTATTGCACCTATAAACTGCGAACCATTGTCGCCCATATACATTTTTGCCGGACTCCAGTTGTAAAATAAAAAGCTTAGAATTGATGCAGATGCCGAAAGCAGAACCATTAAGCTCAATTGAGAAACTGGCTGTCCCGAGAAAATAATAAATGCTGCGGTACCTCCAATAATAGAAAATGAAGTAAGACTTGTAACCGAGTCCATATTATCGAGCATGTTGATCGAATTCATTATGCCAACAACCCACACAACTGTAATAGTGTAATTTATCCATTCCAAAGGACTGATGCGAATAAACATTCCATTAAAAATGAAAATGAACGCACATAAAAATTGAATAATAAATTTAAATGATGGGGGAGTATTAATTAAATCATCGGCAAGTCCCATTATAAACGATAAAGTTACAATTATAAACAGGCTCAGGTACTCTGGCGAATAATAGATATTTTCCTTCATCAAAAATAATGAGGCGATCATGGTCACCAGAAAAACAGCATAAAATCCGACTCCGCCAAATATTGGTTTAGACTGTGAGCTGAATCTTATAGCAGAATTATTAGCTTTTTTTACCAAAAATTTAATAGGTCTTTTAATGAAAAAGTTATTCAGAAAAAGTCCAAGAACCAGTGAACAAATAAAAGTTATTATGAGTATCAAATTCATTTTTTAATCTTTTTAATTTTATCAGTTGTTTTTTTTAACCAGCTACGTTTATCTTCTACCTCTTCGCCATAATATGAGTTATGAATTTTTGTAAGATAGCCGTAGCCATATCCGTAAGAAGTATATCCGTACTGATAACCATATCCGCTCTTATATCCGTAACCGTATCGGCCTGTACTTCGCTCAATACCGTTAAGAATGATTGACATATTTTTAAGTTTACTGCCAGTAACAAATGAATTTACATTTTCGATAAACGATTTTGGACTTATACCAGCTCTCATCACATATACCTGATTATCAGCCAGTTGATAAGTAACCAATGCGTCAGTAACAATACCAATAGGCGGAGTATCAATTATCACAATATCGTATGACTTTCTAACTTCATCAATAAGTTGGGTTAAACTATTGCCGAGAATTATTTCAGCAGGATTAGGCGGTAAAGGCCCAGAAGTAATAAACTCCATACCTTCGATATCACTCTTATTGATACACTCAGTGTATTTGTGCTTTTTTATCAGAATTGTACTAATCCCTTTAATGTTGTCGACTCCAAAACATTTGTCGAGACGAGGTTTGCGAAGGTCAAAATCCATAAGCAATACTCTTTTACCAGTCATAGCATATATAGCACCAATGTTTAGACCAACAAAAGTTTTACCTTCACCGGCAATCGTTGATGAAACTGTAATTACCCTGCATTTGTCTTGGGTTGGATAAAATTCCAGATTCGTTCTTACATTGCGGAAAGCCTCAGCCATCATAGATTTTGGACGTTGATGCACAACCATTTGGGATACATCCATGCTAATTTTGGCTGTCGGCACCCCCCCGATAACAGGGATGTCTGTATATTCCGAAATGTCGAGTGTCGAAAGTATTTTATTGTAAAGTAAATATTTAAGCAGAATAAACAACAATGAAAGAACAAATGCTATAATAAGCGACATTAAAATGACCTTGCTAAGAATCGGAAAATCGGGAGTAACTGGAATAGAAGCCTTTTCAAGAATCAAATTGTCGCTAACATAGCCCGCTTGGGAAATCATAGTTTCCGCTTTGGTTTTTATCAACTGGGAATAAAACTCTTCGTTTATAGAATAAAGTCGAACAAGTCGAGCATACTCGATTTCGTCGTAAGAAGAATCAACAAACACTTGATTTTCCATTTCTCTGATTTTGCGACTATATTCTGTTTTTTCTGACTTTAGTCTGACTATGGTAGAATTTACAAAATCAATAATAGTTTCCTTTTTAGATTTTATTTGTTCATCAATGGTAACAATTTTATGATTGTTTGCGGTAACATCAAAAAGCAAAATCTCTCTACGGTTCATAAGTTCCTGCAGCGAGTTTATCATTCCCGACAAAAAAACCTCCGATTGTTGTCCAGAAAGCATAGCTAAAATCTCATAAGTTTTTAGCTCTGGCTCTTTTTTAATTTTTTCGGCAATCTTTTCAAGCGTGATAATTTCGAAATCTATGTTCAATAACTTTGATTCGAGTTCCGACATTTTTGAGGTGTAAAGATTTGATTTATTAAAAAGCAAATCTTCGTTGGTTGACCTGATATTGTTTTGCTGTCGAAAATCGTGTAAATCTTGCTCTGTGCTGTTTAGTTGAGTAAATACATTTTCCATTTGTTGGTCGATGTACTTAATGATATTGTTTGCCGATTCCTTTTTCTTATTTTCGTCGAACTCAATAAACTTCTCTGCAATTGTATTGGTAATTTCTGCCGATTTTCTTGCGTTGTAATCCAAATAGGTGATTAAAATTGTTCCAGCAGTCTCGTTCAAGATTTGAATATTGAGATTTTGAGAGATGGCCGTTAAAACGGTTTTGGAATTATTGATTGTAAAATAGTACTGTGATTTATTATCAGGGTTAAGCTCAACTTCCATTTCTTTTTTTGAAGGGAAGTGAATATATATTTCCATTCCATACACAGATTGCCACTCTTCCGGGGAGATCATATATTCGTACTTTGAGCCGGCAATTTCATAGGAAAGATGACATTTGTAATCAAGGAACTCGCAAGAAATTTTCTGATCTAAAATTACTGTATTGTTTATTCGATATCTAATCTCAAAAGGAGTGTTGCCGTATAATTCTGTTGAGAGGAAAGTTCCCTGACGATAATAGCTAACGTCGAGAGGTAATGATGACACAACAGTTTTTAGAAACTCATTAGATCTAAGCAGTTCGATAACCGGTGCCAGATCTGTTTCCATAATTGCCGAGTTTATGCCAAGAATCTGATTGGTTTTATTTTCATTCTTAATCTGTAAAACGGTAGTGGTTTTAAATGCAGGTCGGGTATATCTAAAATATGCATATCCGGCAGCAACCGAAAC
>JAQVGK010000241.1 GCA_028696755.1 Bacteroidales bacterium
AGCGGTGTAGTTACAGCAAAATATTTTGAGAATGGTGAACTTTATTCGGGAGCTCCAAATACACAAGTTGGAAAAGCTGCGATCATTGTTATCCAACAAATAACACCGATTAAAGCAGTTATCTCTGTTTCGGAAAAGTTTTATCCTGTGGTAAAAAAGGGAATGAAGGTTATTGTAAAGTCCGACATTTATTCCGACAATGTTTTTGAAGGCAAAATAAGCTTGGTTCATCCAACTATTAATACCGCGACAAAAACTTTTAATGTGGAAATAGAGGTGGCAAATAGAGAGCAATTGCTTCGCCCTGGAATGTATGCAAGTGTTAATATGGAGTTCGCCAAAGAAAAGGCAATGGTTGTTCCTGCCGTTGCAGTATTGCAGCAAAGAGGTACCGATAATCGTTACGTGTTTATTTATGAAAATGGGATTGCTCGTCGTGTCAACGTGATCGTAGGAAAACGTTTTGACGATAAGATTGAAATAATCTCGGATCAAATCAAACTTGGCGATCAGCTTATTACTGCTGGACATAACAATCTGGAGGATGGATCAAAAGTGGAAATTTCGAAGTAGAAATTCTTAATAATATTATTTTATGAGTATTTATAAAAGTGCAGTAAAAAAACCAATCACCACAATGATGATTTTTGTGGCTGTGATTGTGTTTGGCTTGTACTCCTTGTCAAAACTGCCGGTTGATTTATATCCAGAGATTGAGTTGCCGGCAATTACTGTTATGACAATTTATAGGGGTGCTAATGCCAGTGATATAGAGACAAATGTTACCAAACCCATTGAAAATTCTCTAAACTCTATTGACAATCTAAAGGAAATTACCTCAATCTCTAGAGATAATATGTCGATTGTAACAATTGAATTTGAGTGGGAGGCAAATCTTGATGAGGCAGCCAACGATATTCGAAACTCGTTGGAGTTTATTAAAGATAATTTGCCAGATGGTTCGGATAGCCCTGTAATCTATAAATTCAATTCGAGTTTAATGCCAATTTTATTTTACGCGGTAACTGCCGAAGAGAGTTACGAGGGCATCGACAAATTACTCGAAGAAAAAGTGGTAAATCCGCTTAATAGAATTGAGGGTATTGGATCGATTGGTTTGTCGGGTATTCCCGAGCGAGAGATTTATGTTGAGGTTGATCCTGTAAAGCTCGAAGCGATGAATCTTACCGTAGAAATGATAGGTGGTATGATTCAGGCCGAAAATATTAATATTCCTGCTGGAAATGTTAAGATGGGGCAGATGGATTATCAGCTTAAAGTTGAAGGTGAATTTACCGAAAGCAGTCAGATCGAAAACATAATCTTAGGTAGTTTTAACGGTCAAACAATACGAATTAAAGATGTTGCAGTTGTTAAAGACACCATCAGGGATCAAAGTTTAGATGAACGAGTTAATGGTAAGACCGGTATTCGAATGTTTGTGCAAAAGCAATCGGGAGCAAATACGGTGCAGGTAGCAAACGAAGTGCGCAAGCAGCTTGCAGAGATTCAGAAAACCTTGCCTCCAGATGTTAAGATTGAGCCTATTTTCGATTCGTCGGATTTTATCAGTAACTCAATTGATAATCTTACCGAGACATTGATGTATGCATTTATCTTTGTTGTTCTGGTAGTGCTTTTATTCCTTGGAAGATGGAGGGCAACATTTATTATTGTTCTTACAATTCCTATTTCACTTATTGTCGCGTTTATTTTCTTGGGAGTAACAGGAAGTTCGATAAATATCATCTCCTTAACATCGCTTTCGATTGCAATTGGTATGGTGGTGGATGATGCGATTGTGGTTCTCGAGAATATTGCAAAACATATCGATCGGGGATCTAGTCCGCGTGAAGCTGCAATTTATGCAACAAACGAGGTGTGGCTTGCTGTAATTGTTACAACTTTGGTTGTTGTTGCTGTATTTATGCCATTAACACTTGTTTCAGGTTTTACAGGAGTTTTATTCCGTCAGTTGGGATGGATTGTAACAATTACAGTTACAACATCAACACTTGCTGCTATTTCTCTTACGCCAATGCTAAGCTCAAGATTATTGAAACTTACAACTCCTAGCACAAAAAGATTTAGTTACGATAAAACAATCAAAGTCTTTCTCGACAAGTTGGACGACTTTTATGAAAGAATCATCAGGTATGTTTTAAAAAGAAAGAAAATATCTTTATTCCTAGCTTTCGTAATTTTTGCTGCTTCGATGGCATTAATTCCACAAATCGGAACTGAGTTTATTCCTGAAGCTGACCAAAGCACAGTAACAACTACAATTGAGTTACAGACTGGTCTTAGAGTGGAAGAAACACAAAAAGTTGCACGTCAGATTGAAGCAATTATTGCTGAAAAGTATCCAGAGGTAAGGCTTGTGTCAACATCAGCCGGATCGAATGACGCTGGAGGAGTATCGGCAATTTGGGGAGCATCGGGTTCTCATATTATTAACATGACAATGAAACTGGTGCCAATTAGTGAACGTTCGCGATCTTGTTGGGATATCGGTAATGATTTGCGCACCGAACTAGATAAAATTCCTGAAATCAACGATTACAAAGTTGCTTACTCTGGCGGTATGCAGATGGGTGGCGATAATTCAATCTCGGTAGAAGTTTATGGATATGATTTTGATGCAACAAATAACGTGGCGTATTCTATCGCTGACGAAATCAGAAAATTACCAACAGCAACCGACATTCAGATAAGTCGTGACGAAATGAAACCAGAGCTTGAATATGTGCTCGATCGTGAAAGAATGGCCATTTATAATCTTAACACAGCAACAGTGTCGATGGCACTTCGAAATAGGGTACTTGGTATGACCGCAACCTATTTCCGTGAAGATGGAGATGAGTATAGTGTTGTTGTTAGATTTGACGAAGAATCTCGTAATTCAATTTCCGACATCGAAAGTATTGTTGTCGCAAATCAGCAAGGTGTTAAAGTTCGTTTGGGAGACATAGGCGAAGTTAAAGAAACCTGGCTGCCACCAAATATTGATCACAAGCGACGCGAGCGTATTATTACTGTAAAAGCGATTCCAAATGGAACATCTTTGGGAGAGCTTGCAAAAGTAATTCAGGAAATTATTAATAAAACCGATATTCCAAACGGAGTTTTAGTTGATATTGGTGGTGCATATAAAGATCAGCAAGAGTCGTTTATGGACTTGGGATTATTGATGTTGATTTCGCTGATTCTGGTGTATATTGTGATGGCATCTCAGTTCGAGTCATTTAAAATACCTTTGATTATTATGTTCTCGATCCCATTCTCGTTCTCGGGTGTTGTTATTGCATTATGGTTAACAGGTACTAATCTTAGCGTTATTGCTGCACTAGGTGCTGTGCTCTTGATTGGTATTGTTGTTAAAAATGCAATTGTGCTGGTGGATTACATCAATCTTATGCGCGATCGTGGTTACGAACTTATCGAAGCAATTGCAATGAGTGGCAAATCGAGATTGAGACCTGTGTTAATGACTGCATTAACTACTGGATTAGGTATGTTGCCATTGGCGTTGAGCACTGGCGAAGGTTCCGAAATATGGACTCCTATGGGTATTGCAGTAATTGGTGGTCTATTGTTCTCTACATTCCTCACTCTAATCGTTATTCCGATTGCTTATGCAATTCTCGAGCGTCCGGGGGGAAGAAAGAGAAGAAAACTCGCTCATCAGAAGAATTTTGAATTTATGGACTAAAAGATTGAAATTATGAAAGCAATAATGATAATATTTAACCAAGCTCTAACCGAAAAAGTAGAATACATGCTCGATAAGCTTGAAGTGCGTGGGTTTACTCAGTGGGAAGGTTTGCAGGGAAGAGGAAGCGTTGATGGCGATCCACATTATGGTACACACACTTGGCCCGAAATTAATTCAGCAACTATTGCCGTTGTTGAGGATGAAAAGGTCGATGTCCTACTCGAAAAAATTCGCAAGATCGACGAAATCAACAAAGAAGTTGGTATTAGAGCTTTTGTGTGGAATATCGAAAAAGCTGTATAGGGTTTTATTTTTCATATAAAGTTGTATGGTAGTTAATCCGGGTAGGCATTGTGCTTGCTCGGATTTTTCACAACCCTAATTCTGCCCTAATCTTTCCCGACTTGTCCCAATGAATTTTATTACAATCGCAAGTGTCTGAATATCAGCAACATGCTATTAGTAACAAATGTTTTTACCGCACAAAGGCAGTTCTTGTGAACTATTTCAAATAAATAATAGCTGGTCAAAAGCTAACAAAATCAGTCTTTTTTTACCCCAAACTTTTTTCCTTGATGAAAAAAGTTACAAAAAAATCAAGGCAAAACGAAGCTACCCAACGCACCTCGAGACGAAACAAAAGAATTGTATGTCGACCTTGGCCTAAAACAAATGCCAAGCACCTTTGGCCAGTACTCAAATATTTGTTTTAGAAAACGACATGTCGGCTCGACACAATTCTAATTGTTTCGCTCTCACCGCTTGAGCTGCCCGCCGTTTTGCCCGGCCCTCCCGCGGAGCAATGAATCCTGTTTTGTCGCTTTGTACTCCTGATTAAAAAAAAAATAACGCACTAATTGGGACAAGTCAGGAGTATAGGGTTTTATTTTTCATATAAAGTTGTATGGTAGTTAATCCGGGTAGGCATTGTGCTTGCTCGGATTTTTCACAACCCTAATTCTGCCCTAACTTTTTTTGGCAATTTTGAAACAACAAGCTCATACGAATGATCAATCAACTCCATAATCATCTCATCAGAAATACTTCCGTCGATTTCGATCTGATTCCACATTGTTTTATTCATGTGATATGCACCTGTAATTGATGGATAATGCTCGCGTAATTCAATAGCTCGATCGGGATCGCATTTTAAAACTATGTTAGTGTTTTTTTCGAGTGCCGAAAGTGCAAACATCTTACCAGCAACCTTAAAGACAAGAGTTTCTTCATCAAATGGGAAACATTCGGTAACGGCTTTTTTAGCTAGACAATAATCTCTAATAATTTCGATATTCATAAAATGCAGATATTTTCTTCAAAATTCAATAATAATTCTCATTTTTGCAAAAATATTTTGTAATGCATAAATCAGGATTTGTAAATATTATCGGCAACCCAAATGTCGGTAAATCAACATTGATGAACGAGCTTGTTGGAGAGAGAATTTCTATTATCACAGCAAAATCTCAAACTACTCGTCATCGTATATTTGGAATTGTTAGTGGCGAGGACTTTCAGATTGTATATAGTGATACTCCTGGAATAATTAAGCCTCAATACAAGCTTCAGGAAAAGATGATGGAGTTTGTCGGTAATTCGTTCGAAGACGCTGACGTATTTTTATATGTGACGGATGTTGTAGAAAGTCCCGATAAAAACATGGAGTATGTCGAGAGATTACAAAAAGTTGATGTGCCAGTTATTTGCCTAATAAATAAAATCGACCTTTCAAATCCCGAAAAAATTCAAGAATTACAAAACTTCTGGAAGGAAAATTTGCCGAAAGCCGAGATTTATGCAATTTCTGCATTACAAAAATTTAATATTGCTGGATTATTTGACCGTTTGCTCGAGTTACTTCCCGAAGGAGAGGCTTGGTACCCAAAAGATCAGCTTACTGATAAAACCGAACGATTTATTGTTTCGGAGATAGTTCGCGAAAAAATTTTACTTTATTACCAAAAAGAGATTCCTTATGCAAGCGAGGTAGTTGTTGAGGAATTTAAAGAAGAAGCGAAAATTATAAGAATAAAAGTTGCCATTATTGTTGAAAGACAAACACAAAAAGGCATAATCATCGGTCATAAAGGTTCTGCACTAAAGAAAACGGCTACCGAAGCAAGGCTTGACATGGAGAAGTTT
>JAQVGK010000242.1 GCA_028696755.1 Bacteroidales bacterium
TTCTTGGTACTTTGAAAACCATTTACTACCGCTTGGGAGAAATGGAAAAGTATAATGCAACAAATGAAAAAATTAACGCACTTACTCAATAATTAATAGTAAACACAATAAATAATTTAAAAAGCTGTTCATATTTTGAGCAGCTTTTTTTTAAATCTTTTATATGAAAACAATTTTCCTTGCACTAACTTGCAGTTTTATCGCATTAGCCGTATTTGCACAGACAGATCCAAACATAAACAACGCTTATAACAGTCTTAAGAACGGCTATCTTGACGAAGCTCTAGATTATATCGACAAAGTAGAGAGTAATCCAAAGAATGCTAAATTCTACAAAACTTACTATTACAAAGGCATGATTTATCAAGAGATTGCAATAACAGAGAATGAAAAATACAAATCTCTTTGCGACAATTGCCTCGATATTGCATTTGATTCTTATTTAAAGTCGATAAATTTGAATCTTGTTAATCCAGAACATAAAAGTCTTGATTTAACCTCAGATGCAGGCTTAGTCCAATTTATTGACATTTTGCAACAAGGTGATGAACGCAATTATGAAAGTTCGGAAGCTTTAGTTGATGTGCTTCGAAATAGACTTCCAGCACTTACAAATGCTTTCGTAAATTCGGGTGTTAATTATTATAAAAAAGGAGATTACGAGAAAGCATATTCCGACTTTAGTAAAGCGATTACAATATCAACATTATCATTCATTGTTGATGGTGAGTTATATTACTTAGCTGTACGTGCCGCGATAAAGACCAAACGTTTTGAAGAAGTAATTTCTTTGAGCGAAATACTTCAGCAGCTCGATTATGGTCAGGATGACGGTATTAAAGTTGAAATTGTTCTTAACCATGCTATTGCATATCGTGAAACTGGTGAAATAGATAAAATGATAAAGGTTTTAGAAGATGGAATAATTAAATATCCAACAGCAAATTATCCTTTAGTGATAGAAATGTTCAATCATTATGTGAATAAAGGTGAAAATCAAAAGGCTTTTGAGTATATAAATCTGGCAATTGAGAAAAATAATCAGAATCCACAGTTCTACGTAATTCGTGCAACACTTTCCGAAGGTTTAAATTTAAAGGATAATGCAATCGCCGATTATAAAAAAGCAATTGAACTTGATGTTAACAATTTTGATGCAATCTACAGCCTTGGGGCTATTTATTATAATATGGGTGTAGATACTTTGCAGTATGCCGAAAATAATGTGCCTGTCACAAATACTCAAGAGTATGAGAAGTATAAATTAATCGCAAATAAATGTTTTGCCGATGCATTGCCATATCTAGAGAAGGCACAAGCTATAAAACCAAACGAGTTGCCCGTATTAACAACTCTTAAGACAATTTACTACCGACTTAGTGATATGGAGAAGTATAATGCAATCAGCGCAAAGATAAATGCACTAACAAAATAGTCGCATTTTTCTGTTCCACTTTATCAATTAATACACAAAATCGAAAATTGACATCTTCATATTAATTATTAATTGTAAATTTGTGCAAGGATAAAATAATTACACTATGAAAAAGATTTTGTTAACCTTTACAATTATTTGCATTGGACTTTCGGCTTATTTGCAAACAGAAATCACAATTAATTTTGGAATTACTCAAAATGGATCACAGCTTATTCTTGACAGTGTTTTAATCGAAAATGAGACTATCGGTTGCGACACAATGATTTATAACGGAGAGGCAGGATTTGATGTTGATGTTATTTCATCAATTCATGCTAATCAAGTTGATGCTAATAGGTTATCAGTTAAGCAAAATTACCCAAATCCATGCACTGGCGAAACTATTATAGAAGCTTGGATTCCAGGTCAGGAAACAGAGATTACGGTTTATGATATAAGTGGGAAACTGATTTTAAATAAATCTTTTAGAACAGGTAAAGGTTATCAGGTTTTTGCTTTAACACCTGGCGATAGCGGAAACTACAGAGTTTCTTTTAAATCAAAAGGACAGGAGGCAGGCATTACTATTACGAGTAGCTCTAACGAAAGAACTGTAACTAAGCTTGTTTGGAATGGCGAAACCGACTTTCCACAAGTTAAATCAACAAAATCTGTGGCTTTTATTTATAACCAAGGCGATGTGCTTACATTTACTGGCTACGTTACAGCTTGTCACAATGTAGAAAGCACTTTTTTATCTGCAAGTCCAGTTGAGTCGCAAACATACAACTTTGATTTTACATATATTACTGATATTCAACCTGATGCTCCCGTTGCAGGCGAAATTACTACTACTCAAACATCTGTAGTGTGGTCATGGTTACCAGTCGAAAATGCTAGTGGCTACAAAGCCCATAATGAAAATGATTTTGAATCAGCAACAGATATTGAAACTTATACAAGTTTAACCTTTAACACTGTTCCTGCTGGTACTCATTTCGACTTGTTTGTATGGGCTTATAACGAATGTGGAGAGTCTTTTCCTTTGTTAATGGATACTTGCACCCAGGCAATGCCACTTACTCAGGATGAAATTGATTTGATTCTTGGAGGAGCATCAACAGCTGATATGGAATTAATGATGATCTGCGCTCAACCAGATTCGATTGTATTAAGAACTCTATCAACAAATGTTATTATCGGGGATGAAAATTTACAGCACTTAACCGACAGAATGAAACAAACTGTTTTGGGCGAAGGTGTTGGAATTGCGGCACCTCAAGTTGGAATTAATAGAAATATTATATGGGTGCAAAGATATGATAAAGGAGCTGTCATCCATCCATGGGAACTATACTTTAATCCGAGAATTGTTAATTACTCAGATACAGTTGCCTTACGTTCAGACGGTTGTCTATCGGTTGATACTTGCGCTACTCAGTATGGTATAGCAGGCAATTCTTATAGAGCAAAATGGATAGATGTCGAGTACTATCTAGAAGATGGAACTTACATTTTTGAAAGAATAAATCATCAATATACTGCTCATATTTTTCAGCATGAAATTGACCATTTAAATGGTATAATGTATTTTGATAGACAAGTTGAAGAAGTCCCAGAGAAATTTATTATTATTCAAGGCGACAGTTATGAAGGTTTGCCTAAAATTGATTAATTAATATTCAGGCATTGGCAAAACAAAAAGCCACGCAATATATGTGTGGCTTTTTGTTTATAAGGTTAAATCATTATCCCATCGGACCAAAAAAGTAAAGCTTGTAGCTATCTCCGATAACAATTGTTAAACTTGTTTTATATTTCGCTCCGGTATTAAGTTTAATTTCAACTTCTGCAAACCCAGCACCGAGATCGACATCAACTTGGGTCTTTTTTACCTTTATCGAAACAATATCGGCCATTTCGGGCACAATAAATACTTCCTCGCCAGATTTTGTTTTCATATTTCCAGCCAAAACCTCGGTTATAAATTGACTCGTGTTACCTCCGAGCATTCCGTCATGCTGCTCCTGTACATAAAACGGATCGAAAAAACGAAGCGAATTTTGCAAATCACCTGATTGTAAAACTGTTATAAATTCAGTTGTAAAATTCTTTACATCTTTCTTCCTTGGAGCAGTTTCTTGAGCATAACTAATAATGGAAGAAATTAGGAATAGTAAAACTAATGTCTTTTTCATATCTTTTTTTCTGCAAAAATAAAAAATCTTTAAAAAGATTAATTACTCGGTTACAGAATTTAAAAATTTATCAAGTTTGTCCTTAAGTGCTTTTGCTTGCTCACAATTCGAAATATTCTTAACCAGATTCTTTTCTTTCAACTCTATGTTTAGCAAGTATGAACCCATTTCACGATATTTGATATGAAGTTCGGCATTATTGTGTATTGCATAAGCATCTAGGAAAATGCTGTAAAAGTCAGTAGATTTAATCGTTACGGCTTTTTCTTCACCGCCCGAATACACTCCACTAGAACTTTCGGCTGCTGATATTGGATCGTAAATTATTTTTTCTTGAGTAATGGTGTATTTATTACCATTGCCATCAGCGAATTTTACACTTATTGGAGTGCCCATATTCTGAATGCTGTCAAAAACCGCATAAGAGCCAACTCTACTTTGCACATTCGGATCGTTTGTGTCCCATAGACCATCACTTATTTTTACTCTTACTCTTACCAGATGAGCATTGATCTGTTCAATTTTTAAATCACTCGTTTTACATTCCGATAGTTTGATAAAATATTCGCCATCTTGTGTAAAAATAAAGTAATCTTTTATTTCGTGATGTTCTTGACCGCCTTTATCGGTAAACGATTCGCTATAAATTATTGCATTTTTCCATTCGTAACTCCCCGAAAATTCAGGAATGTCAGCAACTGTTGTTTTTCCTGAATTGCAGCTTGTTATTGAGGTCAGAAGGCAAAAGCTTATAAATATTGTGACATGGTTTTTTAAATTTTTCATAGTTTTGCGCTTATATTATTTTGCTAAGATAATTAAATTCTCTTAAAATATTTTTTACACGGAGACGTTTTGTAATTAGTGACAAAAACAAACACCATCATATTATCATTGATTTTACTATTGTTTACATATTCATGTAAGCCTTTAGTAGGTTTTTATGCTTCTGATTGCAAACGAAATAATTGTGTCTATGGGTTTTCGGGTATACATTACGATGGTGAATTATTAACTGTTGATTACGGAACTGGCAGTAATTGTAATACGAAATTTAAGGGTAATGTAGAATATAGAAATGATAGTTTGATTCTCATTGCCGATTATATTAATCCTGGGGCACGTTGTATGTGCGGATATTCTTTGACTTACACAGTTAAAGTTGAAGATACCTGCGATTTGAAAATTGGTTTTGAAAAGCGCGAATCCGAAAAATATATCAGATTTTTAAAAAGACATCAAAGACAAAATATCCGTATTGGAAAGGTCTCGGAAAAAAGAGGCGAGATTCTTGAAATGAGACAAGGGATTCGTTATATGCGCTTTATGAAAGAAGATAAAGAACAAATAAAGAGTTTCAGGAATGAGATTAAAGAAATCCGCAAAAGTTATCGATATGAACGACAAATGAAACTTATAGAGCAGCAACGAGAATTAGAGTTCCAAAAATATAACAACCCACAAAACAAACGAGTAATTAGTGATGATGTATATTATTAACATCAGTGTCCACAACTCTCGCCATGGCTATGATTATGCCCACAAGTGTCGCCACTGTCCGAGATATTTCCCTTAATAAAATCGTTAACCAAAGTTTCGATGTTTCCACTGCAGCCGCGAACTACTTCAATTCCTGCAGAATTAAGAACGTTAATAGCCCCCTGACCAATACCTCCAGCCAACATAACGGTTACGCCCATCGCTTGTAGAGTAGAGGCGATATTGGATTTGCATCCACATGTGCATGGAGCATCAAGAATTTGAATGCCAGTAATTTCATTGTTTTCAGATATTGTATAAATCTGGTAATATTCGCAGTGACCAAAGTGAGAGTCAACTGTGTTTTCTTTTGTTGCTGGAATAGCTATTTTCATTTCTTTATGTTTTATTGATTTATTCCGATAACTCGCCTCTAAGTGGCAGACTAAGCAGTTTTATGGTTTCTTTCTGCGAAAAGCCTTTGCCTAAAATATACATCATTTTTGTAACTGCAGCCTCAGTTGTCATATCTTTACCACTAACGACACCAATTTCGTCGAGTTTGATACTGGTTGCATATTTACCGTGTTGGACTTTTCCAACTGTGCATTGAGTTATATTTAGAACAACAACGCCTCGTTTTATCGTTGCTTCTAATGCCTTTATTATTTTGTCGTTAGTTGTTGCATTTCCAGAGCCGTAAGTTTCGATAATTAAACCCTTTAACCCTTT
>JAQVGK010000243.1 GCA_028696755.1 Bacteroidales bacterium
AACAGCCTAGAAGGCTGAATGGTTATGGATGTTAAGTCCTCTGGACTTTTCGGACGGTTTTTTAATTTGATGATATCATTTGTTTGGCATTTCACATTCAGCCTTCCAGGCTGTGATGCATTTGTATTTGTGTACCATAGGCGACTTCTGTCGCCTATGGTTATGGACGTTAAGCCTTACAGGCTTTTAGTACAATAATTAATTTGCTGAAGTACTAACATAGCTGATTGCCAAATCAAAGCAGTGTAAGCACGTAGTGCTTAACATCCATAACTGTCAGCGAAATGCGAGAGCATGAGCTGGCAGTAAAAAAACGTTAAATCAAAACAGCCTGGAAGGCTGAATGTGTGAGATGGAAATTTCTGTAAACTCATTCAGAAAAGCAATAACTAAACTATTGAATATCAGTCATCTGTAGTGTTGATCAGGAATTGCTAAATACCATTATTAAAAGCGTTAACTAAACGATAATGAATTTGCTTCAAGTATCTTAACTCAACAAATCTTTCAAAACCAGATATATAAATACCCATGGAAGAGTAAAGATAAAACTATCGAGGCGATCGAGAAGTCCGCCGTGTCCCGGAAGTGTTTCGCCAGAATCTTTTACGTTTATACTGCGTTTAAATTGTGACTCGATTAAATCGCCGATTGTTCCAAATACTACAACCAATGCTGATATTACAACCCAGTCGGTGGAGCTTATTCCATCGAAAAAATTATGCATAAAGAAACCAGCAGCAATTGTAAAAACTGTTCCTCCGATAGTTCCTTCCCACGATTTTTTTGGCGAAACACGCTCGTACAATCGATGTTTTCCCAATGGAACACCAACAACATAAGCCATGCTATCGAATATCCAAATTAGGACAAGTACTCCAACAAGAATCCCAGGGTTAAATGTCGCAACTGCTCCATACTTTCCAAAAACAATCATCATTGCAGTCATCAATGGAAGAGTGATATAAACTAGCGATAAAACAGTGAATGCAACATTTCGAAGTGGGTTCTTTTCGTTTTTAAACAGTTCCTCAACAAAAATCAGCAAAATCGGCACAAGGCATACCCATAAAAATCTTGCATCTGCATTATAAACAACTACAGCAAACAAAACAGAAATGGAGGCAATTCCAGCAACAAATCCCGCAAAAGAAAGAGGACTAGATTCGTCATTTTTTACAATTCGGTAAAATTCTACTTTAAGCCAAACATCAGCAATCAGTAAGAATGCCAGCAGTGTCCATTGATTGATAAGTATAAGCGCCAGACTTACTGCCACAAATATGCTGCCTGTGATGCTTCGTTTTAGTAGATTGCTCAAAATTAACTATTTTCAGAGTTTGCAATACTTTCTTCGACTTGAGGAGCAATTGTTTCAGGGCTTGATTTGTCGCCTTTGCGTTTTCCAAATATCCGCTCGAGATCGTCGCTAAAAATAACTTCTTTTTCGAGAAGTGTTTCGGCAAGTTCTGAGAGACCTTTGATATTTTCGGTTAATACTTGCTTGGCGCGATTATATTGTCCCTCGATTAGAGATTTAACCTCAGAATCGATTAGCTCGGATGTTTTTTCACTATATGGCTTTGTGAAACCAAAATCGTTTTGTCCAGTAGAGTCGTAATAAGAAAGATTTCCAACCTTGTCGCTCATCCCATAAAATCCAATCATTGCAAACGAAAGTTTAGTAACTCTTTCGAGATCGTTAAGCGCGCCAGTTGATACCTTTCCAAAATTTATTTCTTCGGATGCTCGTCCTCCAAGAATTGAAGCGATTTCGTCGAGAAGTTGCTCTTTTGTTGTAATGGCTCTTTCTTCTGGCAAATACCAAGCGGCTCCAAGAGCTCGGCCACGTGGAATTATTGTAACTTTAAGCAGTGGATTTGCATGTTCGAGTAGCCAGCTTACAGTTGCGTGACCAGCTTCGTGATATGCAATTGTGCGTTTCTCGTCTTGAGTAATAATTTTACTTTTACGCTCTAGTCCACCAACGATTCTGTCAACTGCGTCAAGGAAATCCTGACGTTCGATTTGCTTTTTATTATTTCGAGCTGCAATAAGAGCTGCTTCGTTACACACATTTGCAATATCGGCACCGCTAAAACCAGGAGTTTGTTTGGCAAGAAAATCGACAGCAACTTCGGGAGCCATTTTTAAGGAGCGAGTATGAACTCTGAAAATAGCTTCACGTTCAACAATATCAGGCAATTCGAGATGAATCTGTCGATCGAAACGACCAGCACGCATAAGAGCTTTGTCCAAAATATCAGCACGGTTTGTAGCTGCAAGAATTATTACTCCACTGTTAGTATCGAAACCATCCATCTCGGTAAGAAGCTGGTTTAGAGTATTTTCACGTTCATCGTTCGAACTAAAGTTTGCATTTTTACCACGGGCACGTCCTATTGCATCAATTTCGTCAATGAAAATAATACACGGAGCCTTTGATTTTGCCTGCTTAAAGAGGTCGCGCACACGTGAAGCGCCAACACCAACAAACATTTCAACAAAATCGGATCCACTGAGTGAGAAAAACGGCACATTAGCTTCGCCAGCAACAGCTTTAGCTAATAAAGTTTTTCCTGTTCCGGGAGGGCCAACAAGCAATGCTCCCTTAGGAATTTTACCACCCAGTTTTGTGTATTTATCCGAGTTCTTCAGAAAATCGACAATCTCCATGATCTCTACCTTAGCTTCTTCGAGTCCAGCAACATCATTAAAGTTAACCTGAACACGACGCTCTTTGTCAAAAACCTGAGCTTTAGACTTCCCAATATTGAATATTGCGTTACCACCGGCACCTCCACCGTTCATACGTCTGAAAATCAGGTACCATAAACCAACTAAAAGAGCAATCGGCAAAAGCCAACCAAGGATTTCTCCCATATAATTGTGCTGGGTGTCGTACTGTGTTGTAAGTCTATCGGCTTCGGGAATGTCTTTTTGAGCTTCGACTAGCTGATTCTCAAATGTTTCTACATCGCCAATTTTAAAGAAATAATGAGGTCCAGTATTTCCACTAAAATTGAACGGTCCCGATTTACTAACCTCTTTGTACTTATCTTTTGTGAGCTTGTCTTTCTTAATAAAAATATCAACGCGCTCCTTATTTACAATTACGATCTTTTCAACATCACCAGATTTCAAGAACTCTTTTTCAAACTCTTGTCTGTTAATCTCTTTCGATGCACTGCCAAAATCAATGAATGTAAAACCAATAAATATTGCAAACATTACGATGTAAATCCACACTCTGTTTTTTGGAGCTTGAGGTGCACCACCGCTAGGGATATTTGGTTTTTGTTCTTTCTTTTCTTCCATCTTTACGTTAAATAGTTTGAGCTATAAACTTAAATTTTATTCTAATGTTTTATGCTTTTGGTTAATTTTTTATTAAAACCGGCTCGGCATCAGCCCAAAGTTGCTCAAGTCGATAAAAATCTCTTGATTTTGGTTGAAAAATATGCACAACAACATTTACATAATCAAGAAGAACCCATTCGTTGTTCTCCATTCCTTCACGTTTCCAGGGTTTTTCTTTTACCTGCGCTTTAACATTAGCTTCGGTAAACTGAGCAAGTGTGTTTACATGAACGTCCGAATTTCCGGTACAAATTACAAAGTAATCGCACACAGAACTTCCTGTTTTTCTAAGATTTAATACTAAAATATCTTCTGCCTTTTTCTCGGCCAATGAATCGTGAATTGCTTTGAGTAGTCCGTCAATATCGTCAACTATTCGCTTTTTTGCCATATATAATTTTTTTTGCAAAGATACTAAAAGAGAGGAGATTATGAAAATCTCGAAGATAAATTTTAAAAGAGTGCACTTCACGCTGCGACACTGTCAGGACCTACGGACACCGACAGGTCTTGCCAGCAGCTCAAATACTTTAGGCACTCTAGGCACTCCAAGTACTTTAAGTACTTCTTAATAAATCATTTCCCTTTTAAGAAAGTTCGATTTTATGCCAAAGAAAACATAAGTATAGTTACGTCGCGCTTGGATCTCGGGTTTTATGCTGCGAAAAATAACACCTGCATTAAGCGATAAGTTTTTATTTTCCCACAATATGTAACCAAAATCAAGTTTTGCAGTTATAGCTTCGGTTCTAACTCCTTGAAGAATCACATTTCCAAAAGAATTTACGATATAATCGTAGCCTTGATTTCCGTCCATCGTTGGCTTAAAGATATTCTGCCCGAAATGCGTTCCAGTAGTATCAGCACCCAAAATTGCATACATAATTTTAGCATCAGCAATTATCCGCTTGCCTAAATAAGAAACTCCGCTTACCGATTCAACAAAATTTGCTCCCAGTGGATGTGCAAGTGGTTGCAAGGCATGTGAATAGTTTTGCTCGGGATGAACATGAGAAAATGTATAAGGGCGGGCTATATTTAGTTCGGTAAACAAATCTAGTCCTTCGACTTTAAAAACATCGTAAGATTTGAAACCTAGCTGAGCTGCCCATTTATTCGCAAACCATCCATATTCGCCAGTGTAATCTGGATTTACAGTGTGTTTAATATCATTTATTAGCTGACCAACAATAATATCGTCGAGAACAAACTGCCCGTAAACTGCATTCCTATCGTTTAGCGTAAATCTCATATTTAGACCAAGCAGCGCATTATCTTCGGAACCCAAATTAAACTCTACCGGGCGGAAAAATATAATCGGATTCATGTATTCGAAAGTGAAGAAATTTTTGTTGCGAGTAATTATTGCCTCAAACAAACCAAGATTAAAACGCTTACCAATTTTCCAGTCAAGATAATGAAAAACATTGAATTTATTAATTCTATCGAAACCACTCATATAAGTTGGTTCAATATAAGCTCGATGATAAGCCCAAACACATGAATATTTTACCGACAAAAACGATGTTTCGAGTTTAAAATATGGGTATGCCGAAGCAAAATCCGACAGCATAAACGAGCGATAGCCATCACCATAGGAATTCTTACCACGAGCTAGTTCTAACCTTAGAAAATTGTATGGCGACCAAGTAATATGAATATCGTTTTCGATAATTACATTGCCAACACTTTCAGGTACTATTCCCAAACCAGGATACACATAAAAACTCGAATTTCGGAAAACCTGATAATCAGGCACACCTAACCTCCATGCCGAAAGCTGGTAACTGATACCGAATTTATCTCCCACAGCATAATCAACCAAACCACCAAGATGAGTATTGATCATATACTCCTGAATCTCCTGAAATCCAAACCAATTAAAGACTTCGTAAACAGGAAGCGCATAAAATGATTTTTCTTTCCCATTTTTCTCCCACTTTCGCCCATAATACAAAAAACTCTGCTCGTACTGGCCTTCGTAAATCATCGAGTCTGCTTTCTCGTTAAAATATACTGGCAGAATTGAGGAGTGCCCTTTGATGTCGGTTCGCAAACTATTTTTTTGAATATCACGGATATAATGAGGATCGCGCACAGGAATATTCTGAGCAGTTGCTGCAGTTAGCAAACAAAGAAAAACGATATGTGCGACAAATTTCTTCATCCTAATAGTCGTAATAATTGCTTCGTATTGCCGATCTTATTCCGATTTGATAAAAATTTGAACTACTACCAAATTCAACATTATATCGATTCGAAACTGATGTAAAAATCTGTAACCTATAAGACGGATTAAGATTATAAATCAATGCTATATCGCTCATAAGCGTTGCACTCCTTTCATTCGGACCGAACAAATATTGGAATAGAAGGTTATAATCAAAGATATTCTGTCGATTATAAAATCCATAAGTCGGAGCATATTTTAAGTAAGTAGTTTTTGCAAGCACCTCGAATCTC
>JAQVGK010000244.1 GCA_028696755.1 Bacteroidales bacterium
TAACGGAGAGTGGTGTGTTGTGATAATTGATGACTGGGGTAGTGACGACGGTACTTTATTTGCAGTTTCAATGAATTTCGATAATTCCATTCTTCCAGTTGATACATGGAGTATGAGTCATACTTACAATTCCAATGACATGACATGGTCGGGAGATGGTATAAATCCAAATTCAGGAGGTACTGCAACAGCAAATCCAACTACACCCGGTGATCAAACATATACCTTTTCGGTTGTAGATGATTTCGGTTGTGAATATGACACAACATTAACAGTTCACGTTAGGAATTTTGACGATGCATTATGTTGTGAATACCCCACTACTTCTGCAGGTCCCGACGATCACGTTTGCAATAACCAATATACATTTAATGCTACAATGGCAACTGGTAATACTGGTTCATGGGCTTTGATTAGTGGCCCTGGCACTGTTACTTGGGCAAATCAAAATTCCCCACATGCCATTGTTACTGTTAATGGCTGGGGTTCTTACGAATTTGAATGGACAGAGCAAAATGGCGGCCCAACTTGTATCGACCAAGATAGAGTGATAATCGAATTTTATCCGGTGCCAACAACTACATTTACCTTTGATCCAATTATGTGTTATGGAGATACAATAACACTTACTTATACTGGAAACATGTCTGCAACTGCTACTTTTGATTGGGATTTCGATGGCGCTAGTGTTGTTAGTGGTACAGGTATTGGCCCTTATGAGATTTATTGGAGCACAGCTGCAATGCATTCGGTCGGACTTACAGTAAGCGAAAACGGCTGTACCTCTCCGGATACTCTAGTAAATATTATTAATCCTGCTGAATTAACACACAATCTTGAAGTCTTCGATGATCCATGTTTCCAAAGCTGTGAAGGACGTGCCGAAATTACAGTTGTAGGAGGAACATTGCCTTATGACTATTCGTGGGGATCGCCAACTAATATTTTGCCAAACCTTTGTGCTGGTGATTACTCAATTACTGTTACAGACGCAAATGGCTGTACAACTGCTGAAGATTTTACAATAAATGAACCACCACAACTTGTTATCAATAGCATTACAACTACTAATCTTACTTGTTACCAATCTTTGGATGGGGCTATTTCTGTTGATGCTTCGGGGGGCACTGGCAATTTATTGTATCTGTGGTCGGATATGGGATATGGTCCTTCCGACAGAACCAATCTTATTGCTGGTGATTATTGTGTAACTGTTGAGGATGAGAATGGTTGTACTGTTTCTCAGTGTGTTACATTGACTCAGCCCGACGAACTATTAGTTACAATGTCGCCAAATATTGCAATTTGCCAAGGACAACAAACTACTATTCAGGCTCAGGGTATGGGTGGTACAGTTCCTTATACATATTTATGGGATCAGGGAACTGGTGTCTATAATGTGGCATCATCAAGCTTGACTTTAGCTCCTGATACAACAACCGTATTTAGTGTATATGTTACTGATGATCATGGATGTACAAGTAATATATCAAGCATGAGAGTTACCGTAAGTCCACTTATGGTAATCGATACAATGTTGCTTAGAGATAATAGGTGTTTTGGATCTTGTGACGGACGAGCCGAAATTGTAATGCATGGTGGTTTACAGCCATTGCAATATTCGTGGGGCTCACCAAATCATATTTATGATGGATTATGTGCTGGAATTTATACAGTAACAGTTAACGATATTATTGGCTGTACCGTAAGCGAGATGTTTGTAATCGAGCAACCTACTCAGCTGACCTACACATCAGCAACCGAAGATGCAACATGCTATGGTTATAATGATGGTGAAGCTACAATATTTGTTCAGGGAGGCGTTCCTCCATATTCTTACTTGTGGCCCAACGGTCACGATACCGAAACTTTAGTAACGACAGCAGGAACATATACGGTAACAGTTGCCGATGATCACGACTGTAAAGTTTATGGAACATTTACAATCAACCAGCCCACTGATATTTTTGTATTACCAGTTGGAAACAGAACTATTTGCCAGAGTCAATCTGTAACACTAGGTACTCAGGCTACAGGCGGTTCACCCTACAATGGAGTTGGTTACGATTTTCATTGGACAGGTAGTGATGGTTCGGTATGGAATTCAAATCTCTATGTTGTGAGCCCAATGGTTACAACAGTATATACTTTGGTCGTTACAGATTCGCACGGCTGTCAGAGCGATCCAATTACTTCAACAGTTTATGTAAATCCTCCACTCGAGATATTGTCGGTTCTTACCAGCAACGATACTGTTTGTCCAGGCGATCCAGCAATTGTTCACGTTGATGTGCAGGGTGGTAATGGCGGCCCATATTTAATGACCTTGCAAGATGGTAGAGTAGTTCCTTCGCCATTTACAGTACGTCCCGATACCACAACAATGTACTATGTAACGCTAGAGGACATGTGTGGCACACCATCGGTTACCGACTCAATTCTGATTATTGCGCGTCCAAAACCGGGCAATGTTTTTGTTGCCGAGGATGTTGAAGGATGTCCACCATTTGCAGCATATTTTACCGAAGGGACACCTGATTATGGACAGACTTATTTGTGGAATTTTGGCGACAATGGATTCTCTACCGAAAAAAATCCAATACACATTTATACCGAGCCTGGTACATATAATGTAAGTCTCGAAGTAGAAGATTTCTTTGGCTGTAAACACGAGCGCGAAATCGAAAATATGATTACTATTTACCCGGGTCCAATCGCTTTATTCGAACCTTCTCAAGAAGTAGTGTCATTCTTGGCAGCCGAGATAGAGTTTATTAACCATTCAGTAGATGCTACCGACTATTACTGGTTCTTTGGCGATGGAGATAGTTCGCTGTTTGTAAATCCAGTTCATAAATTTCCAACTATTGGCGAATACGAAGTAATGCTAGTTGCCGAAAGTAGCAATGACTGTACCGATACAACTACCAGAATCATTACTGTAAGAAATGAGTTCTCTTTCTACTTCCCAACATCATTTACACCAAACGGCGACGGCATGAATGACTGCGCAAGACCATGCGGCAATGGAATAGATAAATCTGACTTCTCACTGGTTATTTATGATAGATGGGGAAATCTGGTTTTCCAAACCGACAGATTCGATCCAGAAGCCCCTTGTGATGCTTGCACTGCTGGCTCGTGGGACGGAACTAAAAATGGAAGTCGTATAAAAGGCGACGAAATTTTGCCAAATGGAATGTACCATTGGTACGCAGAGTTTAAAGACTGGAACGGAATAGTGTTCAAAGAACAGGGAACAATTACTCTGATTAGATAAAAATAAAATGAAGCTGCAGAAATGCAGCTTTTTTTTGCGTTTTAGGATACACAAATAAATGTGCATACTTTTAACTTTTTATTGAATTTTTATGCCTTTCCCCGACGTTTGCAATGCCCTAGAAAAGTTTCAAGAGAAAGAAATAATGCTAGTCGGCATTGCAAAGTCTATTATACTGCACAATCCTTTTTAACTCTAGGCATTTTAGGCACTTTAGTGCACTTTAGGCACTTCTTAATGGTTATGGAAACGTTGAAAAGATTCCAAAGAGAAAATTGAATTTTCAGAACTTTCCCCGTCGTTTGCATTGCCTCTAAGAAAAGTTTCAAGAGAAAGAAATCGCATGGAGTATCGGGGCATTGGGCTTAAATTGTAGAGAGAATGATATTTGTGCTAATAAAAACATTGTGCTAAATTTTCTAATAAGCAGAGTGTTAGCTCTCAGTACAAATCACTCCATGCCCTATGCTCCATGCTCCATGCCAAAAAATAGAAAATTAAATTGGCACCTAAATAATTACTCTTTGATTACTAATACAACTGCTTAATCTCCTGTTTTAGAAAATTAATAGCTTCTTGAGTTGGAGATTTCTCAATTTCGATTAGCATTTCGAAAATCCTCTGGCTTAATTTAATTGCGTTATCGTTAGAATCAAGTCCTTCCATCGCTGTATTTAATAGCTTAATAGTTTTCTCCTTTGCATTACGAATCTCCTCCCATGCTTCTACAGATAAATATAGCTGCTGAGAAAGATTGTGCTCAAATTCTGTTCTAATTGTAATCAGCATCTCTTTATGCAACTGACCAACGGTCATGTTTGGAGTTTGAAGTCGAATAATTACAGAGTTTGGTGCTATTCGTTCTAAAAATAAAATTATTCTTTCGTATGCCTGCAATCTTAATGGCGTAATTATTTTCTGATTTTGTAAAACTACTTGTATTTTACGGTTTTCATTTTCTTTTTGCAACACAGTTTTCAAAACGTAAAAGGCTGTTAAGAAAACAATTAACGATGGGATAGTGATTTTTAAGATTTCGACTAACATATTAAAATATTTTTAAGTTTTATGTTTTACAATATTAGATAATTAAATTTTATGGTGTTATCTTAGCATGAAATATTTTATAAACAATTAATATGGAAAAAGTTTCTGACAGACTGAACAAAATGGCTGTATCAGCCACATTGGCAATGGCTCAGAAGAGTCGCGACTTGCAAAATCAAGGAGTTGATGTAATAAACTTAAGTATTGGCGAACCCGATTTCGACACTCCACAGCACATAAAAGAAGCTGCAAAAAAAGCAATTGATGAGAATTATACTCATTATCCGCCGGTTCCAGGATACGATTCGTTAAGAAAAGCTGTTGTTGCGAAGTTTAAAAGAGAAAACGATCTTGATTTTACTGTTGATCAGATTGTAGTGTCAACAGGGGCGAAACACTCCATAATAAATGTTTTTCTTTCTATTTTAAATCCTGGTGACGAAGTAATTGTTCCAGCTCCTTATTGGGTAAGTTATGTTGATATGGTTGGATTGGCAGAAGGAACTCCAGTTATAGTTAAATGTACAATTGATTCAGATTTTAAAATGACTGCTTCACAACTCGAAGCAGCAATCACACCAAAAACTAGAGCACTGATTTTTAGCTCTCCATCAAATCCAACAGGAAACCTGTACTCTAAAGATGAGTTGGCTAGTCTTGCTGCTGTAATTGCAAAACATCCAAACATTATTGTTTTGTCTGACGAAATTTACGAACATATTAACTTTGTAGGCAAGCACGAAAGTATTGCACAGTTTGCCGAGATTAAAGATCGTGTTGTTGTTGTTAATGGAGTTTCTAAAGGTTATGCAATGACTGGCTGGAGAATTGGATATATTGGAGCACCACTTTGGATTGCTAAGGCTGTAACAAAACTTCAAGGTCAGTTTACTTCTGGAGCATGCACAATTGCACAAAAAGCATCCGAAGCTGCTCTAAATGCTGGAGCAGAACAATGCAAGGAAATGACTGCGATTTTCAAGAAACGTCGCGATAATGTTCTTAATTTTATGAAGGATATTCCCGGACTTAAAACAAACGTCCCAGAAGGTGCTTTTTATGTATTCCCAGAAGTTTCGTCGTTTTACGGAAAGTCTTTTGATGGGAAAATAATAAAGGATTCTGATGATCTTGCTCTTTATTTACTCGATAAAGCTCATGTTGCAACAGTTGGCGGAACTGCTTTTGGGTCTCCAGAATGCCTGCGTTTTTCTTATGCTACCAGCGAAGACCTTATGCTCGAGGCACTAAAACGAATTAAAAATGCTCTTGTGAATTTGAAATAATATCACATAATTTAGTGTCCTTTTTGTTTATGAAAAACTCTTTTCTAAATCTGTATATTTTAATCAGTACTGACCGAGTAATTTTTTTTAAAAAGTAGGGCTACTACCATAAGGGTTCACCCTAATGTCGTAAATTTGTTTTGCAAAAAATAAAAAACGACATGAGCAAAGATATAAATAAAAATTTA
>JAQVGK010000245.1 GCA_028696755.1 Bacteroidales bacterium
AACTCCAATCTCGTCGGCAAGCTCTTTATTATGACTTTCGGAAGAAAGCAGCAATAATGGAATATTTGGATCAATATTTTGAATCTGCTTGCATAGTTTTATTCCCGCCATTTTATCGGTATGGCTATCTATTTTGTAACGCACATCAGAAAAAACGCCCAAAATATTCTCACGATATTTGTTAAATAAAAACATCGCTTGATTATAGTTTGTTGCTAACATAATCTTTGGACGACCACGCATACGTAAGTTTTGTTGATGTTCGTTTGCTCCTTCGATCGAAGCCCTTTGCGACTGAATAAAGAAAATTTTATAAAGAATTGGCAAAATGCTCGAATAATAACGAATACTATCTTCTACCAAAATCACAGCTTGTACACCCATCTCGATAACGTCTTTTGGGGCATTCATTTTATCCTCAATTAGCTTAATGATAGCAAGCATTATATCTGGATTTCCCAGCCAGCAAAACACATAATCTATCGCCGAAAGGTCTTCTCTCTGAAGCTTCTGTGTAATTTCTCTCGAAAATGGTGTTAATGCAACAATTGGAATATTTTTATATTTGCTTTTTATTTTTTTTGAAAGATCAAAAGCATTTGCGTTTTGAATATTGAGCATGGTAATAACCAAATCAATATCTTTATTCTTTAGTTTCTGAAATGCTTTTTCTGAACTATCAACACGCACAAACATTGGTGGATAGCGCAACCCAAGTGTCATATACTCGTTAAAAATTTGCTCATCAATACGACCATCTTCTTCGAGCATAAAATTGTCGTAATTGTTGCAAATTAGTAAAACCTTAAGAATTCGTTTCTTCATCAACTGATCAAACTCAGTGTCCTGAAAATCAGCTTAGTTATAATCGTAAAAATCTTGTGGATCAATCAGTTTATTCTCCATATTCGAATGTTTTTAATTTCGCCTCATGTAGTGATTTTGGCTCAAATATAACTATTGAAAATTTATTTTGTTCGCTAGCAGCATTAAAACAATATGTATTATTCAATTTTTCTTTCCAATCGCCAGTAAGTCGTGTTGACTCGTGCACGTGTCCATGCAAACTTATCAGAGGCTGCTTTTCTTCGATAAACTCGCGTATAGCAATGCTTCCAATGTTTACATCAAGTGGGATGTGATCAAAAAACATATTATCAAGTGCCGCTCTATCTAGATTAGTTTTGTATGGTGGCGAATGGAAAAGAAAAATTGCATTGCTTAAGTCTTGTCCGGTAGTTAGTGCTTCCAAATCTTTTTTTATTGAAGAAAACTCAACATCTCTACCGGGGTCAACACTGCGCTTGCCCTCAGTTGGATGAACGCAACCAGGATCAACATATCTCGACACATCATACAATTCCCAGTCTTTATAAATAAATGGGGTTGGTGGAATATAAGGATAGCCATAAATATCAAATCCATTAAAATGCGATTTTGAAGTATTAAGATATGTCCATAGTTCTCGACAATTATCCGATTGAAATTTAATCTCCTCTGTTTTTGGATCATCATTTCCTAAAATTACAAATACCTTTGGGTATTCACTTTGCAATTCGTTTTTAAGCTGTTGAAAGTAAGGCACAAAGAAATCAGAGAAAAAATCACGTTCCGAGCGTCGCATTTCCTTAAAAGATGGGTACAAATCGCCTCCAATAAACAACATTTGTGGTTTCTCTTGGCGCAATTGGCTAGCCAGAATCTCAAATCTTTCTTTTGATCCGTGTAAATCGCTCACATGAAATGCTATCATAGTTTCTCTGCTGTTTTAAGTAATTTTGCACTGTTCATCACCGATTTCGTCATCACTGCATAACTATCGTTATTTGCAATATTTTGATCGCTGATAAAATGAAGTTCGAAAAGCTCCTCCTTATTTTCTATAATGTCTTTATTCGCGGGATTAGATTTTGCTGCTGCCGACCATGCACTAAACCAGGTTTTTACTTTTGCTCGGCAAGTTTCGTCTCCTTCATCGTGAATAATTAAATCTATATCACTACCCGCACCTGCATTCATATTTTTAACACTTCCGGCAAGATAGATGTTCTTGATTTGGTACAATTCAAAGTCTAGTGAATTTACTGCATTAAGGCATATCCCAAGACGAATGTTTGAAAATATTTCGGGATTATCGTTAATTTTATCCCTCTTCAAAAATGAAAGAAATGCGTTTACCCTAATTGCGACTGCATCAAGCATTTCTCTTTCCTCTGATAAAAATGGATTGCCCGAATTAGAAACATCGTGGCAATAATAAACTTTTATTTCGCCAGCGTCTTCTCCGTTTTCTATAAGCTTTGTTGATATTAAATTCTTACTGCTTTGAAAATATGCAGATTTAATATTCATGTCGCGATACGAAATGTTAATTCTAACTAAATGTGGATATAAAAAAGCATTTGATAAAATCTCAATCAACTCATGAAAGACTGAGTAAATATCCCTAGTTTCCGACAATAATTTATCGGTTTGATAAAGGCATCTTAATTCTTTTTTTCTTTCTTCGAGTTGTTTTTTCTCATCCATATTTTACGTAGTTTTTATCACCGAAAGTCGCTTTTTTCCATCCATAACTACAGTTAAAGGTTTTTCGAACGAAATATGTTTTGAAAAAACCAGAGCTTCTTCTACTTTTTGAGTTTTTACCGTGTCCCATTTAATAAAATCGTTGCTACCAGCATGTTGAACAGTAAAATATCCAACATTCATTGATGTAACATTATGGAAAAAGTGCGATCCCAGAGAAGCATCTAAAGGAAAATCTTTAAGACTTGTTTCAACAATAATTTTTGCGTTACATATTTGTGGCCAGACTACTGGAATTCCGATAAACGGATCACGAGTTCCCCATCTACCAGGGCCGATAAGAATATATTTTCTGCCCAGCTTCATCATTTTAGAATTTAGATAGTCCACTTCGGCAGCTATTTCCTGAGTTCGGCAATTATCGAAAATCTCGGGATCGATATAGATTAAGTCGGTAATATTGTCAACAGTTCCGTTACCCATACTTTTTTCGGAATAAAGCAAAACCTGCGAGTAGTCGAGAGCTTCGAGATCAATATTAAAATCTTCATCATTCCCAACTAATGGTTTAATCTGTAAAAGATAAAACGAGGTCTTTCCATCTTTGTCTTTGTTAAGGTCAACAGCGTATTCAATCTCAACAGGCGATCCCATAGCTTCGCGTATTATCTCGAGGACCTTTGAAATTGTTTCGGCAAGTGGAATGTAATTGTACTTTAAAATATTTGCAAAATTGATGACGATTGGACCATAGGTATCTATACCAGGAACAATTCGTTCATTGTCAAAATCATAAACCGAGGCACAATGTTTAATAGTTCCGTGTTTTTTAGCTTCTTCTATTTCGAGTCGCACAAGCCCAGCATCTTCGCTTTCGATTAGATTCATTTCGCGCTTTTTAAGATCGACAGCAAAAAATTCTACCTGAGAGCTTTTGTAAATATCCTTTTGCGAATTAATTTCTATTGTTGGATATTTGGGTGAAAAGCGGAATGTACGTTCTCCTTCAACCACATAAGTACCTAGACCAACAGCTAAAACGGCAAATCCTTCGTCGGGTTGCATGTGAGCCACTGGATAGTAATTGTGCGATTGTGCCGTACCGCTTATGTGAGGATAAAAGCAATCTTCAAACTGATTACCAACAACTTCCTGAATTACGACAGCCATTTTTTCTTCCTCAATTTTGTAATTTATTGCCTCAAAATAAGTTCTGGCGCTATCGGAATAAATCGAAGCATAAACTAGTTTTATTGCTGTTGAAATTTGCTGTAATCTAACGCTAATATCTTCGTCATTATTTGGTAAAAGATAAGTTGCAAATATTCCCGAAAATGGCTGCATCAACGAATCCTCAAATAAACTGGACGAACGAACAGCCAGTGGTTTTTTTATATGCTGCAAAAGGGTTTTCAGTTTTCGCTTAAGTCCCGATGAGAGGTCTGCTGCAACAAATTCTCGTTTTAGCACTTCATAATCTTTTTCTCCAACAATCACCTCACGAAGCTTATTTCTTTCAATGTAATAATCGAATTCATCAGTTCCGATTATCGAGGTTTTTGGGGTAGAAACATTAATTCCGGGGAACAATTTTGAAAGTTCGAAATGATGAATCAATGTGTTAATAAAAGCTATTCCACGACCTTTCCCGCCAAGAGCGCCAGTACCAAGACTTACAATATTTGTTTCGTAGAGAATGGCTTGTTCTTCAAAAGGCACTACTTTACCTTTGTTTTGCTCGTTTCGGTGTTTATTTATTGTTTTAATTAGAAACTTACGAAGTTCTTCAACTGTTTTAAAATCGGTAGTTTTATAAGAGCTTATGTTTTTAGCGATCTGAATTTCGCCACGAGCCATTAACCAAAGCGAAAAGTGATTTCGCTGCCCATGGTAAAGAAGAGATTCTTCTGGAATTACCTCAAGATTTTTCTCAAATTCGCGCAGTGTTTTTGCAATTACAATCTGACGTCCGCTTTGATCGCGATATACAAAGTTTCCAAAACCTAGAAAATGTCGAATAAAGCTTTTTATATCGTGCGATAAGGTTTCCGAATTTTTATTTATAAAACTGGCATTTAGCTGATATGCTTTGCGTGCATTTTCCGAATCTGACGATTGCAAAACTACCGGCAAATCGGGGTAGTCTTTTTTAATGTATGAAATTAGCTCTATACCCGCAGTATCACAACATTCGCCAGCACGAGGATAGCTAACATCAGAAATAACACATAGCAGATTTTCGCGATACTTCTCGTACATCGATATCGCCTCTTCAAAGCTTTGAGCCAGCAGTATTTTTGGTCGAGCTCTTAGTTTTAAAACCTTATAAAGCTCATCAACGTTAGTTTCTTCGATAAGATCTTTGGTCTGCTCAAGAATCACCTGATATAACAATGGCAGATAGCGTGAATAATATCGAGCCGAATCTTCAACAAGTAATATTACCCTAACCATACCAACATTCGTATCGTTTTCGGCATTTACTTTATCTTCGAGATGCTTCAACATCGTAAAGAAAATCTTAGAGTCGCCGTTCCACACAAATTGCTTGTCGATATTCTGTAATAAACGTGGTTTTTCCTCAAATTCGGCAATATCATTATTATTGTTGAGTAAAAGATAAACAGGGATGTACGGAAATAAACTCTTTATCTGACGGCTAAGCTCGATTGGATTTTTCTTATCTATTCCCATCATCAGAATCACCATATCGTAGTGTTTATTCCGGAGATGGTTTATTGCTTCGGCATTATCCGAAACTCCGGTAACACGAGGTGTAGATGTTAAATTAAGATGATAATACTCGCCGAGAACATATTCCGAAAAACGTCCTTCTTTCTCGATGATATAAGCATCATAAAGATTTGCCACAAGCAAAATTTCTTTAACCTTAAAAGGCATTAGGTCGTGATATATGTCGCGGTCGGAGTTATGCCTATTAATAAACTTTGACATAAGACCGTGACTATCCTGCTCGCTTGTGATAGCTTGTTGTTCCTCGGAACGTGCCTGTTTCGATTTAAAGATATTTTTGGCAATGTTTGAGTTTATGTAACCCGAAATAATGTTTGCAAGATTATTAATCAGGTTTCGTTCTTCGCTAAGAAACGGGCCTTCGTCTTCGAGCGGAAACTTTTTATTATAGAATACCTTAAATCCGCAAATTACAAAAAATGTTAAGACAGGTAATTTTTTTTATGGAATTTCATCCTAATATTTCAAATATTCACTAAAATTCTGTAAAAACTCTAACTTATTTTGACAAT
>JAQVGK010000246.1 GCA_028696755.1 Bacteroidales bacterium
CCGGCACTCCAGGGAAGGAACTGGTGTTTGAGACCAGCGCGTCTACCGATTCCGCCACCCGGGCAAACAGGTTGCAAAGATAATATTTTTTTTATTCTGCAAAAGAAATTTTATTTTTATATCCCAGCTTTTACAAATGGAGCCACGGCTCTGTCGAAAATACCGTTGACATAAGCAATCAGCATTCCGTAGTTTGTAATTGGAATTCCAGCGTCAACTGCTGGTTTAACTCTGCTCATCACCTGTTTTTTTGTTAAAACACAGCCCCCACACTGAACAAGTAAATCATAATCACTAATGGAACCTGGAATATTATCAAGACCTGCAACTGTAATAAACTCTAGCTTTTTACCTGTGTACTTTCTCATCCATGCCGGAATTTTCTCCCTGCCAATATCTCCACACGAAACATGATGACTGCATGATTCAAGAACAAGTATCTTATCTCCATCCTTCAGATTATCTATATGCGGTGTTCCTTTAAGATAATTCTCAAAATCTCCTTTGTGGTGAGCAAGAACAACCGAAAATCCAGTAAGTGGAATATTCTCATCAATCATTTTATCAACACGTCCAAACATCTGCGAGTCGGTAATTGCCAAGGCTGGCTTTATTCCTGTTTTTTGCAAAAATTCTTCAACAGCATTTTCTTTTAATACAATTGCTACACAATCGTTATCAAGAACATCCCTAATCGCCTGTACTTGAGGCAAAATCATTCTACCGGCAGGAGCTTCGGTATCTATCGGAGTAATTAATAAAACAATATCGCCACTTTTTATAATGTCGCCAAGTAATGATTTGGTTTTTAATGACGAATCTGGAATTTTTTTTGTTATCAGTTCGAATATTTCTTCTCGTCGCGAATCATCCTTTGTGCTATAATCAATAATCTCGGTTTGGTACTTTAATTTAAGCTCATTAATAAGCTTCTCATTTATTGATTCTACATCCGATTTGTTGTGAATAATTATAAATGGAACCTTATGCTCTTTGAGATTACTTATTATTTTTTCTTCAAATTCTCCATACTGATTATGAGAAATCACAACAATCGCCATGTCAATCTTATCTGTTGTTGCCAGAGATTTTTTAACCCGCAATTCACCAACACTACCTTCGTCATCAATGCCGGCTGTATCAATAAAAATCACAGGGCCAAAATCAACAATTTCGAATGTTCTTTTCACTGGATCGGTTGTTGTTCCCGGAAAATCTGCAACAATAGATATTTCCTGACCGGCTAAATTGTTAATTAATGCGCTTTTCCCAACATTTCTGCGACCATAAATGCCAATGTGAGGTTTATTTTCTTTTCCTGCTACCATTTTTACTATCTTTGATTTTTATTGAATAAAAAGAATTTGATATTTTGATAAGTTACAAAATAAACTTATGTTTGTTTAAATTTGTTTTAGGTTTTTCCTATGAAAAAATTTCTTGCAATATTAATCATTGTTTTTGTTAATGGCACTGTCTTTTGTCAGAGTTTCGAAAATGGTATTCCTGGCTTTAGAAATTACTCGCCTAAAGATTACGGTCAGGAGAGCCAGAATTTTAGTGTAATTCAGGACAAAAACGGACTTATGTTTTTTGGTAATGCCAATGGTTTTATGGAATTCGACAACACCAATTGGCAATTGGTTAAAATTACTGGAAGACCAATACTTTCGGTAAATTCAAAGAATGAAATTTATTTCGGCGGTTACAATCAGGCAGGAAAACTAGTTTATAAAAATGGCCTTCCCCAAGCAAAGTTCTTTAACTTTCATGAAGAATTTAAGCCTGGACAGATAAAGAAGGTTATTGCCACAGACGATAAGGTTTTTATGACATCCTCACATCAGCTTTTTGTTTACAAAGACGATTCTATTGAACTTGAGCAATCCAATGCAAATGGTATTGACATTTTCAAACTTTCGGATAAAATACTCATCTTCATCCCAGAACGAGGACTATATTACTGGGACAAAGGAACGATTTCGCCATATACAGATTCAAACTTATTCGAAAACTTAAAAATTAACGATATTATTCAATTAAACTCAAAAGATTTCCTGATTAAAGAATATGATAAACCCGGATTTTTAAAGTATTCTGGAGGAAAGCTCTCCGTTTTTAATACCGAAGCAGATGAGTTTATTAACTCAAACAGCTATTCGTGCAGTGTATGGCTTGACAAAGAAAGATTGGCAATAGGTACTCAACATGGAGGAATTGTTTGTATAGACAATAAAGGACATTTTTTATTTTCTTTAAATAGAGACAGTGGACTGCGCGACAATCAGACGACTGGATTACATGTTTCGAGCGACGGTAGATTATGGATTACAACTTATAACGGAATTACACTCGTTGAGACCCAGAGCGATATCAGTTTTTTCGATTCTTCTTTTGGTTTTAGCGGTGCAGTACTTAGCGTTATAAGACACAATGGCGTTTTGTATGTTGGGACGGCTAATGGCGTTTATCTTTGTAAAGAGGGAAGTATCTACAATAGCGAAAGAAATGTTTTTGATTTTAGAAATCGCTTCGAAAAAATAGATGATATTAGAGCAATGTGCTGGAAGTTGATTAACATAAAAGGAGAATTGTATGGTATAACCAGCGAAGGCATTTTTAAAATAACTGGGAATAAATCTAGACTTATGATGGAAGGCAGTTACTATACTGTTTCTCCTATGAGTTATTATCCTGATAATTATTTGATTGGTGCAGCAGGAGGACTACTACTTGCTGAATTCGGGCAAAACAAACTCGATACAATTGGATACCTCAAAGGTCTAAACTATAGTATAAGAACTATTTGTGAAGACTATTTTGGAAATTTCTGGCTTGGAACAAATGAAGACGGTTTATACCAAACAAATTTCTTTTCGGGCTTAAACACAAGTTCGGTTACAACACATTATGGCGCAAAAGAAGGACTCCCCGAGCAATACGACTGGGTTGATGTTTTTCCATCATTTCATGGTGTTTTGTTTGCCACAAGCAGGGGTATTTACAGATATAACTATGGCATAAATGAATTTGAGTCCGACACTCTATTTGGCAAAAATTTTACAAAATCAAATATGTACCTGTATCCTGTTGTCGAAGACAAAGACAAAAATATCTGGTATAGTTGCGTTCACGAAGGCAGGTATGAAAGAGAAACCGGCAAAATGATTTTTAAAGGAACAAATACAAAATATGTCGATTTTACAAAACCATTCACACAGTTGCGCGAATATGTAATCGAAACTATATATCCCGAAGAGAATGGTACTGTTTGGTTTGGTTCCTCGGATGCATTAATTAAATACAATGGAAAAAAATCAAATAGTTTACCGGTTCGATTTAATTGTTTGATTCGCAGTGTAACAGTACATAACGACTCTATTATTCATATTGCTGGAAATAAAACCGAGACAGACAAAACATATAGCATAAACTTTTCTGACAAAACAATAAGATTTGATTTTACTGCTCTCTGCTACAATAGCTTTGGAAGTACCGAATATCAGGTAATGCTTGAAGGTTTTGATGATGATTGGTCGGACTGGTCGCATGAAACTTATAAAGAATATACCTCTTTGGTTGAGGGAGACTATACCTTTAAAGTTAGAGCAAAAGACGAATATGGAAATATCAGCGAAGAAACAAGCTTAAATTTTAGTGTTGCCCCCCCCGTTTACAGAACATGGTACGCCTTTGTGATTTATGTAATTGTTTTTATTGCACTTATTTATCTTATTTTAAAACTTAACGAGTTAAGACACGCCAAAGAAAGATACAGCCTCGAAAAACTTGTCGAAGACCGAACTAACGAACTTGCATATCAAAAAGAACAAACCGAACAACTTGTAAAAAAACTCCTACCACAAAATACTGCTGACGAGTTAAGAGAAACAGGTAAAGCAAAATCAACCAAGTATGATATGGTAACCGTATTGTTCGCAGACATTCAAGGTTTTACCGAAATAGCAGAGCATACAAAACCAGAAGAACTCATTAAACACCTAAATAATATCTTCATTAGTTTTGATAAAATCATTGCTAATTATAATATCGAAAAGATAAAGACCATTGGTGATGCATATATGTGTGCAGGAGGCATGCCAAATAAAGACAATACCAATCCGATTGAGGTTGTCTTAGCGGCACTCGAAATGCAGCGTGCAATTAAAAGAATAAACGAAGAAAGTATACTGAAACTTGAAATAAGAATTGGAGTGCATACTGGTCCAGTTGTTGCCGGAGTTGTTGGATCAAAAAAACTGGAATACGATATCTGGGGCGACACCGTTAACATTGCCAGTCGAATGGAGTCTCATGGAATAATTGGGAAGGTAAATATTTCAGAACACACCTATAATCAAGTTAAAGATTTTTTTGTTTGCCAATATCGTGGTAAAATTGAAGTGAAATACAAAGGCGAAATGGAAATGTATTTTGTTCACGAAGTTAAAAAAGCTCTTTCCGAAAATTCTGACAGAATTAACCCAAACAAGGATTTCTTCATAAAGCTTCAGTTTATTAAGTTTAAAGTAATTCAGGAAGAGATTCTCGACCAATTACAAAGAAATCTACCATCAAATTTATATTACCATAATTTAAAACATACTCTAAACGTTTTATACATTGTCGAAAACATTGCAAGAGAAGAAGGTGTTGATGAAGAAGAAATGCTGTTGTTAAAATGCGCCGCCTTATTCCACGATGCTGGATTTATGGTTAGTTACGACAACAATGAGGAAATTGGAGCAAAAATGGCAGCGCAGACTCTACTAAAATATAAATTTTCAGAAACCCAAATCGAAATTATTAAGCGATTAATAATGGCGACAAAAATGCCGCCAAAACCTAAGGATTTGCTCGAAAAAATTATCTGTGACGCCGACCTCGATTATTTAGGCCGTACCGACTTTATTCCAATTTCACAAAATCTTTTCAGAGAATTATTCGAAAGGGGCAAAATCAATACTATTGAGCAGTGGAATAAAATGCAGTACAAGTTTATTTTAAGCCACAACTACTTCACATCTACTGCTAGAAAAAATAGAGATGCAGGAAAGCAAGCTGTTTTAAATGAACTCAAAGAGATGGTCTAAATCACTAATCATCGTCCTCTGGACCTTCAACAACTTCAGAGCTATGATTATCATATAAATTACGGATATGACGATAAACCTTGAGTGCAGCTTCATAATCTTTATCCATTACCATAACTTTTATCCCGTCGATCTGTCCAAGAACACTTTCGTTTGTGATGGAACAATCAATACCCTCTTCCTCAAGCTTGTCTTTTAATATCTCCGCTCTGTACTCGTAGCGATATGTTACAAGCGTAACTAACTTATCTTTCATATTGTTTAATTTTCTTTTCTTTACGTATCAAATTTAATTTTGTTATGAATACGGCAAATATAATACTCCACTTCCAAAAAAACTAAGTATAAAGTAAATTATAAAAGTTTTGTATTTATTTAGGGGCTGCTGAACCTTTAGCTCAACGAAGCTAAAAAGTCTGGCGTGCCTCAGCTTTGAGGCGACAAGGCGATGATGTATAATAATACTTCGAGCCGATGGCAACGAAAAAGATGGGGTGCGCCAGGCTAACTAACACATATACAGAGAATTATAGATTTGCTTTAAGCTTCCAAAATAAAGTAAATAATGTTTATGTAACTCAAAATATGTGAGTGAAGATTTTTAAATTGATAATAAGTGCAAGCTTTTTTACTACATAGTTGAAAAAGCTTGCACTTATTATTTTGAATTCACATC
>JAQVGK010000247.1 GCA_028696755.1 Bacteroidales bacterium
TTTTCTCCAGCTCCTGCGGACGCAATTTACAAGCACATCCAAGTCCTTGAGTGTATCTGGTAAGTTTGATATCATTATTTGATAAACTCAGACTAGCTGATTCGACAACAGTTTCTGGGCGGAGTCTGCTTACAATGCCTTTAATAATTTCTGCAGCAGTATCAATTTCTTCTTCAGTAGTGTGTCTGCCAACCGAAAACCTTATTGTACCCATTGCAAAATCCTGATCCACTCCAATAGCTGTAAGAACCGGCGAAACGTCAACCGAGTCAGTATGACAAGCAGCTCCTGCAGAGGCCGCAATACCATTTAATTCCATCTCGGCAAGTAAAATATTGGCTTCAACATTTCTAAAACTTAGATTTAGAGTATTAGGCAAACGATTTTGTGGATGTCCGTTTAGCTTTATTTCGGGAATGGCATCGGTTAATAAATTATGTAAGCGATCTCTCATTCGCATCATGTGAGCAGAAATTTTCGGCAAATCGCGCTTTGAAACCTCACAAGCTTTTCCTAAGCCAACAATTTCGAGTACATTTTCTGTTCCGGCACGCTTATTTTGCTCATGATCGGCACCATGAATGAGTTTTTCGAGAACAATTCCTTCTCGAATATATAAAACTCCGATTCCTTTAGGCGCGTAAAGCTTATGTGCAGCAACAGAAAGCAAATCTACACCCAGTTTCTGAACATCGGTTTCAGTTTTTCCAAGCGACTGTGCAGCATCTGTATGAAAAACTATCCCATATTTTTTTGCAATCTTCGAAATCTCTAAAATTGGTTGAATTGTCCCAATCTCGTTATTCGCATGCATCACTGTAATAAGTATTGTCTCTGGACAAATTGCTGCCTCCAATAAATCAAGTTTAATTACTCCAAACTCATCTACGGGAATGTAAGAAATTCTGAATCCTTTTTTTTCTAGATATTTACAAACCTCAGTTACAGCAGGATGTTCGATATTTGAAGTGATAATATGCTTTCCTCGATGTTCATTTGCATAAGCATATCCTTTTATTGCGTAATTGTTAGATTCGCTTCCTCCACTTGTAAAAATAATTTCGGAGGCCTTACAATTAAGCAATGCAGCAACCTGAGCTCTAGCATTTTCTACAGCAGTTTTAGTTTTTGCCCCGTAGTAATGTGAACTAGAAGGATTTCCGAAATAATCAGTAAGATAAGGCTGCATAGCGTCAGCAACTTCCTTATCGATTGGCGTGGTTGCGTTATAATCAAGGTAAATTCTCATTGTGTAGGATTTGTTACAAAGTTAGAAAGAAAAATAAGATACTTATTACAATTCATCCTTTTCGATTTTCCCATTATTGGTAACATGGTAAAACTCAGGCTCTTCAACATAAGGATCGCCGCCACCATCTTCAAAATACTTTGTATTTAGACTTATTACTAGATCTTCAAAAATTTCTCCTTCAACCAAATAATTGTCGGCAGCTGAGAATTCTCTAGCAAATGTAATTGACGAAATTGTATTTCCATTTTTATCTATCGACACTAACTTAAATGTCATAGGAGCTCCCTCGGCATCAAACTTTCTGATAAATGGCATTTCGGAAATGATATACAAATCGAACCCAGGCTCATCCTCAACCAATTTACCAAGAAAACCAAGTTCTGTTTCGTGTCGGTATTTATTCATTTCAGGACTTTCCATACTGTATTCTTTTTCGATATCTTTATATTTTCCTTCTGTTTTAATAAAAAGTCGGTAATGACTATCAGGTATCGAAATCACATTGTCGGACATTATGTCAAGAGTTTCAAAATCAATTTTAAACGGTAATTGCAGTTCAATAATCTCGTATGCGAACTCTTCGTAAAGCATTTGCTTTATTTTCGCAGAAAATTCTTTATTGTTCGCAACTTTTTCAAAAGAAACTAGCGTATCGGCCATATAAGTAGTTAACTCCTCTTGCGAAATTGAATTGCCAGCACATACAATACTAAAAGTATTCCCAAAACTCTCAGGATTGCGTAATTCCTCAAGATGTTTCTCTCCATTATCATTAACAACCAGAACTTGAGCCTGACCATCAAGATTCGCGTAAAAAACAAAAATTGGATCTCCGCTTACAATATAATCGGTTAAAACAGCGGTATATTCTTCTCTTTGCTCTTTATCAGACTGATCTTCGTTTGTTTTACTCTTCGTGTTACCACAAGCCTCAAATAAAACAACAGCCATAGCAATTGTGATTATTGTAATTATTTCAGATCTCATAATTGTATTTATTAAGTGTTTATTACTCTTATTTATTAAACATTATTTTCTTAAAACAAAATCAGCTTTCTTAAAATTCAGATCATCACTTGTTGGATAACAAAGTGTTACTTTAAATGTATATTTTGCATCAACCGGAACATCGAAACTACCCATTTTACCATTAAAACGATTCTTTGTTTTACTACCATTTGAGGTTTTTACTTTATTCATAGTTGGGTTAACATCAAAAATATCGAATTCAAATTCTTTAAAATCATTTTCAGCCCACATAATCTCAACCCGATAGTAAATAACCGGTTCGGGTCCATACTCCATCTCGGTTTCTGTCCAAAATGATATTTTATCAGCTTTTTTTAATTCAATACTATATTCTATTGTTTCTGTACCTGTTTTGTTATTGCATTCAAAACATAAACGGCCAATTTCGTCACCGGTAAAAAGATTACAGGAGAATAATATCATTATCACAGGAAGTAAAAAACTTAGTTTTTTCATATTTTTGGTTTTGATAGCAAATGTAGGAAAATTTTCGATAATCAAAGAGTTATTTTCGAGAGAATGGGAATTTGGGTTTTGGTCATTCGACATGCGCTCAGGAACCAAACACTTCATTACCCAATCCTCCCAGCTTCAAGCTTAAGTTTCTTTACCAGATTTCTCACCATAAAAAAAGTAACTACTGCAGCAAGAATATCGGCAACTGGAAAAGATATCCAAATACCCATTTCGCCCCATATTAATGGAAAAATTAAAGCAAACGGTATTAAGAATAAAACTTGTCGAGCCAAGGCAAGAAACAGTGATGCTTTAGCTCTTCCGAGTGCTTGATATAACCCGGAGCCCACAATTTGAAAACCAATAATGGGAAATGCAATAATAAACACTCTTAACGCTTTGCCACCAATCTCAATAAGTTGTTTATCCTTTGTAAAAATGCTAATCATTTCGTGCGAAAAGAAGAAGAATCCAATCATTGCAACAATGCAGAATGAAGTTGACCAAATTATAGCTGTTTTCATGGAATTAATGACCCTATCTATTTTCTTTGCCCCATAATTAAACCCAGCAATTGGCATAAAGCCCTGATTCAATCCAAACAACGGCATAAAAATAAACATAGAAAGTCTAAATATTACACCAAATGCAGCGATTGAAGCAGCTCCTCCATAATGTAAAAGTGCATTATTTAAAATAATATTCATTACCGAAGAAGCTATTTGTCGCCCAAATGAAGATGCTCCAAGAGCGAAAGTTTCGCGGGTGATGGCTTTATCAGGTAGTCGAAGCAACTCTCTAAGATTTATCTTCAAAACCGATTTTGGATTCATTGTATAATACCAAATAGCGAGGAGTGTTCCAATAAACTGACTTATTGTAGTTGCAAGTGCAGCTCCCATAACCCCCCAACCAAATCCGAAAATAAAAATTGGGTCAATAATCAGGTTCAAAGCAGCTCCAAGAGCTTGAGTAAACATTGGAAAACGAGCATTTCCCTCGGCTCTAATCTGATTAACAAGAACATATAAAATATTAAGAAAAAATGAACCAGGTAAAGCCCAAACTGCATAATTGTAAGCATAAGGCAATATTTCGCCACGTGCACCAAACAGCTCAAGGAAAAAAGTAAGATTACTATAAGCTACGCCAAAGATAAATACATTGATAACAAGTATTATTGTAACAAGATTATGCAGTGTTAATGATGCTTTTGTCTTGTCACCAGCCCCCAATGCTCTTGAGATTATCGAAGCTCCTCCTAATCCGATAGCATGACCAAAAGTAGAAATTGACATCAGCAATGGTAAAGCAACAGAAACCCCTGCAATGCCTAATGTACCAACTGCTTGTCCAATAAATATTGTATCAGCAGCATTATAGATTGTTACTGCCAACATTCCAAGTATTGATGGCAGCGACAAATTGAACAACAGTTTATTTATCTTCTCCTCTCCCAGCCTTTGTGACCTGTCCATCAGAGTTAATTATGTTTATAAAGTTTTAATTCGGTAAAGTCAAAATCAGGATTTGGGATATCAATTTTCATCTCATTGATTTTTCCATACTTGTCCGAAACAAATGTTACAGTTCCGGAAGGTAAGGATGGAGCGGCAGGAAATTCTACAGCAAATGTATCGTAATGCCAATGTGTTAATTCGCCCTGATAAATATCGGTATGTGTCATTTTAAGATAAAGCTTTCCTTTACGATTTTCGATTATTACATCACCATATACATCACTGCTATATGTTCCACAATATGATTCTGTATCAAAAGATGGTTTTGTATCAGCAACTCGTGAGTTTTCCCAAGCAAGTTTTTCTTCAGCATCGTAATCATCAACCCATGCTTTTACTTTAAGATAATAATCACTCCATGTCTGATCCATTTTTCCTTCTATCAGATAGTCCAGCATTTGATTCATAACTGCATTATACATCATCGAAAGAGAATTTGTGAGAACAACAAAACCACAGTTGAGTTCCGGAATCATTACTGTTTGCGAAATCATTCCATCATAACCACCATTATGAGTAACAATAAGAAAACCTTTGTAATCGAAAAGAGACCAGCCTAACCCGTATGCCTTTAAATGTGTTGATGGATTTATGCGCTTGGTAAACGGACTAACATCCATTACGGTTTGTGCCGACCACATTTCGTCTGTTTGTTCAGAATTCCAGATTTTCTTGCCATTATAAGTTCCTTTTCCAAGCTGTAAAATCAACCACTGCGAAACATCATGCACATTTGAGTTAATACTTCCTGCCGGACCAATATTATCCCAGTTTATGTAGGGAATTACAACTGCTTTACCGTCCACAAAAGTATGGCACGAAGCGACATTTTCTAGTTTTGCATTTTCGGTGATGCTGGTATTGGTTCTGCTCATTCCCAGAGGTTCGAAAATTCTGTATTTTAGAAAATCGTCCCAAGTTGTGTCTGTAACATACTCAACAATCTGACCTGCAGTAAGAAACATAATATTGGAGTATCCAAAATGCTCACGAAACCCATATGTAGGCTCAAGATACTGTGCACGACGAATAATTTCTTCGCGTGAATGATCGGTTCCGTACCAAATTAAATCGCCACTGAAAGTCTCAAGCCCACTTCGATGACAAAGCAAATCTCTGATTGTCATATTTTCCGACACATATGGATCGTAAAGTGCAAACCAAGGAATGTATTTACGAACTTTATCGTCCCAACTTACGCGACCTTCGCTAACAAGAATGGCAAGTGCAGCAGAAGTAAATGCTTTGGTATTTGATGCAATGGCAAAATTTGTATTTGCATTTGTTTTTTGCTTTTTACCAGTTTCTAATACTCCAAAACCATTTTCATACTCAATCTGTCCGTCTTTTACAACAGCCACTGCCATAGCCGGACAACCCCAATTCTCGATGGTTTTCTGTAATTCGGTATCGAGCAATTCTTTATTAACGGCTTTGATTTGCGCAAATGAACTTACGCTTAAGAATAGGAATAAAAATAGTAGAATGTTTTTCATGTTGCTAT
>JAQVGK010000248.1:0-5178 GCA_028696755.1 Bacteroidales bacterium
CATTGATGCAAAAGATTCCGCATCATCGCTGTCCGGTTATTCTACCGCAATGGCAAGAAAAGAAATGGCTTAGCGAACGAACAGCACTTACCGACATTACCGATATGTTAAAGTCGCCAGCTGATGACATCATGAATGCTTATCCCGTTGCAGAAAGTATAAAAAACCCTAAAAACGATTCGCCCGATTTAATTAAACAAATTGGCGACCTTCTAATGTCCGAAGATACTGTTAACATTAAAAATACTTTATCGAATCAGGGTTTTGGGAGAAACAATCGGCACTTCTGATTTTCAAATGCCAAATTCTATGTTCGTCTAAAAACAAGCTCTGATTTTTTGAATAAAAAATATTTTTATTCAACTTTGCCTGAATAAATGCATACCAAATGACGAAAAAGAAAACAATTATATTACTTTATTTATCACTTTTTTTCTCAACTTTTGCTTTTTCACAATCTGAAGTTATCTATAATGTTGTCGACACTGTAAAAAGTGGAGACTTCCAGATAATATTGTATGAAAATCAAACATGGGAATATTTGAATCACGACAGTGTAGTAGCATTGAAAAAGCAACAAGATTCAGCGGCACTCTACGATTTTGCAAAAAGTCATCGTTTTATTAAACCTGACAGCCTCACTATTTTCTCTGAGAGTTGGGATACTATTAATATTTTTGCATTAGGTGGAATTAATTATGAGAGGGCTCAGGACACTGTGGCCTTAGCTCTGATAGACGATACACGTAGATTTGCAATTCCTGACACAGGATATATCCAAAGTGGTTTTGGTTGGAGATGGGGACAACGACATAATGCCGTTGACATTTGCCTTAAAACTGGGGATACCGTTGTTGCTGCATTTGATGGTATTGTGCGTTATGCTGGATGGAACAGTGGCGGCTATGGCTATCTGGTAATTATTCGACATTACAACGGTCTCGAAACCTACTATGCTCATCTTTCAAAGTTAAAATGCACCGATAATCAGGAGGTAAAAGCTGGCGAATTAATTGGCTTAGGAGGAAGTACAGGAAGGTCGTATGCGCCACATTTGCATTTTGAAGTAAGGTACAAAGACAATCCAATTGACCCAACTTACGTTTTTGATTTTAAAAACAGACTATTAAAAAATGACACTTTAGTTCTAGTCCCCAAAGTATTTGATTACATCGGAAAAAGAAGCAATTACAATCTTGCAAACAATAGCCCATCTACGGTTCAAGCTTCTGCCGATGGAATTCATTTTGTTAGAAGTGGCGACACACTGTGGGCTATCTCAAGAATGTATGGAGTTTCAATTCAAAACTTATGCTCTATCAACGGAATTACAGAAACTACCACTTTGCAGGTTGGACAAAAGATTAGGACGAGGTGAAGAAGTTTAAGAAGTGCCTAAAGTGCACTAAAATGCCTAAAGTACTTAGAGTACTTAAAAGGAATAAATTTTTATTGCTTAAAGTTTAAATAATAAAAACCAGGTGTCTATTTAGCTGTTGTTCGAGATAAAATTTTAAAAACGGCATGGAGCATGGAGCATGGGGCATGGAGCTCAAATTGTAGAGAAAATAGCATTTGTGCTAAAAACTGCATTATGCAAAATATGCAAATAGCATAATGTCATTTTCTAGCACAAATCACTCCATGCTCCATGCTCCATGCGCCGTATTGAGCTTGCCTGCACTGAGTTTACCGAAGTGTCGAAATGCAAAAAACAAATAACATTAAAATAGGCAGCTAAATAATTACAAAGCCAGTTAGTTCATGCCAGCAGCCCTAACTTTAGGCACTCTAGGCACTCCAAGTACTTTAGGCACTCTACTTATGTTCCGGTTGGTTTTCCTCAAAATCGGCTACTATACTGTTCCAAGCTTTGTTGATGTAATTTTTTTCAGCTTCGGTAGGATCAACGAGCCAGCTTACAGTTAAGTGACCTTTTTCGTCGTTTAAGCCTGCAAGTTTGCGATGAAAACTTTCGTTATTATCAATATCGGCAAGAGCTTGTGCATAAGCCAATACTCTTTGCAGACGTTCAGTTCTCCAATATTCATCCTCGTTTGCCTTGTGAGCGTCTATTTCAATATCGTATGGATACATATTCTGAATTTTTTACAAAAATAATTAAGTTTTTGACATTTGATTAAATTATACAATAATTAAAACTCGCAATTATCAGCAGTTTTAGACTCGTTAACATTTTACAAAGAATTTTTTTTATTCCAAATATAATAAATTGTGTTATTTTACGCTTTCAAATTTGTTAAGAAAATACAATTTTATGACCGAAAAATTATTTAAAAGACTTGACTACGGATTTGGGTGGTTAGCATTTGTAATTGCCGCAATAGTTTATTTACTAACGCTAGAACCAACTGTTAGCTTCTGGGATTGTGGCGAATTCATTTCATCTTCAAACAAGTTGCAAGTAGGACACCCTCCTGGAGCACCGTTCTTTATGTTGATTGCACGTTTCTTTGCAATGTTTGCAAGTGGTCCCGAGCAAGTTGCTTTGATGATTAATGCATTCTCGGGAATTGTTTCGGCATTCACTATTATGTTTTTGTATTGGTCAATTGCCTACTTTGCAAAAAGAATGATTGCATCAGACGGACAATACAATGTTGGTAAAACAATTGCAATTATTGGTGCAAGTATGTTAGGTGCAATGGTTTATACATTCTCCGATACATTCTGGTTCTCGGCTGTAGAAGGCGAAGTTTATGCATTCTCTTCTTTCTTTACAGCAATAGTTTTTTGGGCAATTTTAAAATGGAGCGATGAAAAAGATTCGGCAAAAGAACCAAGGTGGCTTTTATTAATTTCGCTTCTCGTGGGCATGTCAATTGGTGTTCACTTATTGAATCTTCTTACTATTCCAGCGATAGCATTTGTTTTTTATTATAAGAAATTTAAACCAAATGTTTGGGGATTTATAATTACAACTGGCGTTTCGTTAATAATTGTTGCGATGATAATGTGGGGAATAATCCCAGGTGTTGCAATTATTGCATCCAAACTTGAACTATTTTTTGTAAATAACGTTGGAATGCCTTTTAATAGTGGTCTTTTGATATGGGCAATACTTTGTTTTGGATTCCTAGGTGCTAGTATCTATTTTACAAGTCATTCTCAAAATAAAATTCTTAATTATGTTATTCCATCGGTAGCATTACTACTTATTGGAGCGCCGTTTATGTCGGATAGTATTTTTATCAATCTACTATTATTAGGTGGTTTTGTTTACGGAATCGTTTTTCTGGCAAACAGAAAGAAACAGATTCTCAATCTGATCATGATTTCGTTCACCTTGATAATGATTGGCTACTCAAGCTATGCAATTATTGTTATTCGCTCAAATGCAAATCCTCCAATGGATCAAAATAATCCGGATGATGTTTTCAACTTACTATATTATCTAAACCGTGAGCAATATGGCGATCGTCCATTACTTTACGGTCAGTATTTTAACGCCGAATTTGAACGGTACGAGGATACAAATCCGATTTATGTTAAAAGAAACAATAAATACGAAATCGTAAGTTTCAAACAAAAACCTGTGTACTCTGATGAAGGTAGCACTATTTTTCCAAGAATGTATAGTCCTGACCCTGAGCATATTGCAGTTTACAAAGATTTTGGTGGTATGAAATCCTCTCAATCATCACCCAAGTTTTCTAATAATATAAAATTCTTTGTTAATTACCAGTTAAATTTCATGTATTGGCGTTATTTCATGTGGAATTTTGCTGGGCGACAGAACGACATTCAAGCAAATGGCAATGTAATTCATGGCAACTGGATTTCGGGAATAAAATCCATAGACAATAGTCGATTGGGCGAACAAGAAAAATTACCCGACTATCTAAAAGCAAATAAAGCAAACAATAAGTATTATATGCTTCCACTGCTACTAGGTTTAATTGGGTTGGGATATCAGCTATTCAAAAATCTTAAAGACTGGTGGATTGTATCTTTACTATTTATATTAACTGGTCTTGCAATTGTAGTATATCTCAATCAAACTCCAAATCAACCTCGCGAACGCGATTATGCCTATGCAGGATCATTTTACGCATTTGCAATTTGGATAGGACTAAGTATAATTGGCATTTATGACCTACTAAAACGCTTTTCGCCTGGCATAGTTGCTGGAACGGTGGCTACTCTAATGTGTGCACCAGTTCCTTATATTATGGCAAAGGAAAATTGGGATGACCATGACCGCAGCGACAGGTACATTGCCCGTGATTTTGGCTACAACTATCTAATGTCGTGTGCCCCTAATGCAATACTTTTCACTTTTGGAGACAATGATACTTTCCCAATTTGGTATGCCCAAGAGGTGGAGGGAATTAGACCAGATGTTAAAGTCTGTTGCTTGCCATATTTTGCATCCGATTGGTATGTTGATCAAATGAAACAGGCCAGCTATGATGCAGCACCGATGCCTTTAACACTCGACAGATCAACATATGAGCCATCAGTTAGAGATGTCTTGCAATATGTCCCGCGAGATCGTGGCGAAGAAATTGGATATATCTCGGTTGACAGTTTGCTAAATTACATAGCACAAAATGATGCTAGTGTAGTTGAATATAATGGGGAGACTTACTATACATATCATAGGAACAAACTTTACTTAAAAGTTGACACCGCTAAGGTTTTAGAAAATGGAACTGTTAAAGCATCTGACACTGCATTAATCGAAAGCATCATTAAGTTTGATATGAAACGTACATATCTTGTAAAAAACGACATGATGATTCTTGATATGCTGAGGACAAATAATTGGGATAGACCAGTGTATTTTACTTCGGCCAATGGCTCTAACACTCCTGGGCTTGAAGGATACCTTCAAAATGAGGGATTTTCGTATCGTTTAGTCCCAATTAACTCAGGATCACGTCCACGTATCGACAAAGACATTATGTATAACAACCTTATGAAAACATTTAAATGGGGCAACTTGAATAACCCAGATATTCTTATTGATCATACTATAGCCAGAACCATAAGGGTTGTTAATGTGCGGAATAATTTCAAAGATTTGGCTTTGATATATGCTGCCGAGGGCGACACTGTTAAAGCAAAAGAAATTATTTCAAAGTGTGATAGCTTGTTACCTTTAACTGTTTTCACCCCTGGAATGTTTGACGTTGATTATGCGAATGTTTATTA
>JAQVGK010000248.1:5188-5760 GCA_028696755.1 Bacteroidales bacterium
ATTTTTAAAAGAAATCATAAAAGTAGCTGTGCAAGAATTAGATTTCTTTATGAGCCTTGACGCCGATAAACGAAAAACTTGTGATCAAGAAATAAACATGTCATTATTCACATACTACAAAGTTCTCGAGAATTGTGCAAACACTAATCGAAGTCAGCTTTATAAAGAACTATCTCCGAAATTTGAACAATATAGAAGCTTTTTTAACAGATAGAGAAATCGCTGTGTAAATCTTTTATTTAAAAATAGGTTCTGAAAATAAAATTGTGTTATTTTTACGCTTTCAAATTTGTTAAGAAAATACAATTTTATGACTGAAAAATTATTCAAAAGACTTGATTACGGATTTGGTTGGCTGGCATTTGTTATTGCCGCAGTAGTTTATCTGCTTACGCTGGAACCAACCGTTAGTTTCTGGGATTGTGGTGAGTTTATATCTTCTTCTAACAAACTACAAGTAGGACACCCTCCTGGAGCACCGTTCTTTATGTTAATAGCACGTTTCTTTGCCATGTTTGCCAGCGGCCCTGAGCAAGTTGCGCTAATGGTTAATGCATTTTCGGGAATTGTCT
>JAQVGK010000003.1 GCA_028696755.1 Bacteroidales bacterium
TTCGATAAATATCGATACTAAAGCTATTACAAATATTCACAAGTCAGGTCTGCGCGAAATCCACGACTATTCATGGTCGCCCGACAGTAAATGGGTAGCATATTCAGACGAAGATCAAAACAAAGTTCTTCAAGTGTATTTATACAGCATAGTCGAGAAGAAAAAATATTGCGTAACTACTCAGTGGTACGATTCCTACTCTCCTCTTTTTAGCCACGACGGTAAATATCTGTTCTTCGTTTCGAATCGCGACTTTAACCCAATTTATTCGGCAACAGAGTGGAATATCGCCTATCGTGATATGAGCAGGATATATTTCCTAACATTGACATCAAATCTAAAATCGCCGTATGCTCCAGATAACACCGAGGTTTTTGGCTCTGATACAACTTCTCAAAAAACGACTAATTTCAGAATTGACATAAATAACATTGAAAATCGTATCGGCGTGTTGCCAATGTCGGCAGGAAATTATCGTGATTTAAATTATGTTGCTGGCAAATTGTACTTTATCGAAAGCCGCCAGGGAGAAGCGGCAAAATTAAGAATGTTTGATTTCGCCGATTTAAAAGATAAGGATGTTGGCAATTACACATCTTATCAGATAAGTTTCGACCGAAAAAAAATAATGGTTAAAAATAGCGGTTCGTGGTATGTTACTGATTTACAGGGAAGCGCAGTAAGCCTTAATCAACCCGTAAGCCTCTCAAACTTAAAAGCAAATGTAGATTTAAAACTGGAATGGGAACAAATTTTTAACGAAAGTTGGCGTCAGATGCGAGATTACTTTTACGATCCAAAAATGCATAGAGTTGACTGGGTAAAACAGCGTGAAAAATATGCCGAACTTCTTCCATACGTGAATGATAGAAACGATTTGAATTATCTTATAGGTGAGATGATTGGCGAATTGAATGCTGGTCATGCTTATGTTGGCGGAGGCGATCGTAAACAGATTAAAAAGGTTAAAACCGGAATGCTTGGAGCCGAAATTGTTAGGGACGAGAAATCTGGATATTTCCAAATCGTAAAAATTTACCAGGGTGAAAACTGGAGAGAAAATCTTAAGTCTCCACTAACAGGCATTGGTGTAAACATTTCGGAAGGCGAATACATAACTTCAGTTAATGGTAAAGATGTCCGCAAAACAAAAAATATATACTCTTTCCTTGTTGACCAAGCTGATAAAATTGTAGAAATTGAAGTCTGCGCTAAAAACGATGGAAAAAATACTCTAAGCTATTACATTAAGCCTATTGCTGACGAATCGGAACTAATTTATTTTAACTGGGTGCAAAACAACATAAAGAAAGTTAGCGATGCTACTGGCGGTCAGGTTGGTTACATTCATATCCCAGATATGTCGGCGGTTGGACTCAACGAATTTGTAAAATACTACTACCCTCAACTTTCCCGCAAAGCTATAATTATCGATGACAGAGGTAACGGTGGTGGAAATGTAAGTCCAATGCTTATCGAAAGACTACGCCGTGAAATGTCGATGATGGCTATGCAAAGAGATGTACCCGAAACAAACATGAAACCCGACGGAATGCTTTTTGGTCCAAAAGTTTTGCTTATCGACCAGTATTCAGCTTCGGATGGTGACTTGTTCCCTTACCAGTTCCGCAAACATAAGCTAGGCCCTATTATTGGAGTTCGTTCATGGGGTGGAGTTGTCGGAATTCGTGGCAGTCTCCCATTTGTTGATGGTGCAACATTGTCAAAACCCGAATTCGCTCATTTCGACGAAACAGGATGGATTATCGAAGGCATTGGTGTTGAGCCCGATTTTGTTGTAAATAACGATCCTTATCTCGAATTTAACGGCACCGATGCTCAACTCGACGAAGCCATTAAAGTAGCCCTCGACGAAATTAAAAGATTCGAAAAATCAAAACCTGAAATTCCAGAATTCCTAGATAAGAGTGAGTAAGCGGTCCTTCGACACCCACAAGCTAGTGCCATAGGCGGCTCAGAAACCGTAATCGGTCCTTCGGCTGCGCTCAGGAACCGTAATCTGTAAAATCTGGAATCGGCGGCAGACTGCTAAGTTTAGCATTAATCCTCCTTAGCCTCAGCCTTAGCCTTAGCCTTTTTGTAAGCGGTAAGCGGTACGTCGGTGGTCGGTCCCGAGCCAAAGGCTCGTGCCCCGTAAACGAGGGTCTAAGGAAATTCTCGTTAAAAGAAGAAATTGCTTTGCACTTTTTCTTTTAGCGAGTATGTTAAAATTGCAAATTGCATTTTTATAAAATTCACAAAGCAATTTCTATTTTAACGGGATGTTAGACTGCAAATTTATACGGTAATCCTCCATAGCCGACTTGCCAATTGCAAAAAATTCCATTACTAATTAAATCTAATATAAAAGAAACAAACAACTATCTTATCCGTATATGTTATTTATTCTGTGAGAAAGAGAGATTAAAATGAAAAAGAAAAGCTGGCTCAGGATTATTCGCGTATTTATTTTGTTAGCTATCATAATAGCTTACAGTCAGATTTCTGAACGGATTTCTCCATTAATTAATTTAGAAGTACATTTAAACGATAGTTTGTACAAAAACTACGATACAATTTATATTCCAGTAAAACCTCCGCCAAAACCAATAAAGAAGCTTAGTCAAGAAGAACTTTGGGCATACGCCGAAGTCAACCCTTGCTATCTTCCACTAATTAAAGATTCGTCGCTATGGCAGCCAGGAACAAATATTGGTTTTGATTATGAAGATCTTTTTAATGACTCACTAGACGGTGATAACTTGTACCGAAACAGATTTCTAGTTGCCGATCTTAATGTACTTGATACTGCTGGAAACAATCGCAAAATAATGGAGATTTATCCTCTCGTAAGTAATTTACCCGAATTCGATAGCTTGCCTGATGAAATAACAAGTTTGATGGATTCTGCATATTTTGGAACTCCGCTTTACGATACTTTAATTTTCAAAATTAAAACAGATTTACCAGAATTAGCTCCCGACCTTATAAATTTCCTTGAGAAAGTATGGAATTACCGATTGCTTGCTATTCATCGCGATTACTCAATAAACGGTGGAAGTTTATATGCAGGTGGACAAATGATTGTAATTTGCGAAGCGTGTGGAGATACTTTGATAATGCAGGGACGATTTGCAACATCATCCAAAAGGATGGATATTGGTTTAAAACGCAACTATTTAGGCGAAACTGAGGAGTATTATTTTGAACATAATCCAATTGGCCGAAGCAGATACTATTATGCCGGCTTAAACACTATTTCCTCCAAACATTGGGAATCGTACAGAACTTATGACGATGCAGACAAAAAACGAGATAAGGAATTGGGTGGTGGACACGATCGAATAGTTAAATATCGAAAAAAAGCTGAACTATCGAATTTTATGTCAATTTATCCGGCTGCTGATTATCCAGATGCCATGCACGGGAATGGAATTCACGAAGTAGCTCTTTCAGGTGTTTCTCGTGGAATGCTTGGTACAGCGAACAGTATTGGCTGTCTTCGTGTTTCTGATTTTGCTGCCAAGTTTTTACGTTGGTGGACTCCACAAGATTGTAAACTTTTTATTGTTTATGATGACGAAAGATACCATAAGAAGATTGATTATAAAGGAAAAATTGAGGATTTTCTACCATTTAAATCGGAAAATGAAGGCAACAAATTTCGGCAATGGGTAAATGCATGCAAACCTTTATATGCGAAAATACTTGAAATAGACGAGGACGGAGACTTTAAAAATGGTTACATCATTGATGGGTATTACTTTTTTAAAGATGAATATGAGCGATTTCTTAACGATACTGCTAATAATAAAAACTGAGGCAATTAATAAAGTCATACCTTAAATCCGCAAGCGGTTTGCGTAACGAAGGGCTGAAATGCATGACAGATGGGGTGAGCGCAGATATGAGCACCGTAAGCGTAGCCGTAGCTACGGTTAGGAGCGGAGTGTCGAGCATTTCCACAGGTGGCATGTAGTTAAGACATGTAGTAGTAAACTGTTTGCGGATTTAAGGTCATAAAAAAAAGAACCCTGAACTATTCGTTCAGGATTCTTAAAAACCACCATTATGAAAAAACTATCACTTTACTTCTTCGAAGTCAACATCTGTTACTTCGTCGTCGCCTGATTTAGTATTATTTTGACCTGCATTTGCATTTGCACCAGCATTAGGATCGGCTTGTGGGCCAGCATTTTGCTGAGCATTATACATATCCTGAGAAGCTGCCTGGAAAACTGTATTAAGCTCTTCCATTGCTCTGTCAATAGCAGGAATGTCTTGATTTTTGTGAGCTTCTTTGAGTTTCTCTAAAGCTTCATCAATCGGTTTGCGTTTATCTGCTGGAATTTTGTCGCCAAATTCTTTTAGCTGTTTTTCGGTTTGGAAAATAACCGAATCGGCCTGATTGATTTTATCAATTCTTTCTTTTGCTTCTTTATCAGCATCAGCATTAGCCTGAGCTTCTTCTTTCATTCTCTTGATATCGTCATCTGACAAACCTGACGAAGCTTCGATTCGAATACTTTGTTGTTTTCCTGTACCTTTATCTTTAGCCGAAACCTGAAGAATACCGTTAGCATCGATATCAAAAGTTACTTCGATTTGTGGAACGCCACGTGGTGCTGGTGGAATTCCGTCGAGGTGGAAACGACCGATTGTTTTATTATATTGAGCCAAAGATCTTTCACCCTGAAGAACGTGAATTTCTACCGATGGTTGATTATCTGCTGCAGTTGTAAAAGTTTCGGTTTTCTTTGATGGAATAGTTGTATTTGATTCAATAAGTTTGGTCATTACACCACCCATAGTTTCGATACCGAGAGAAAGCGGAGTTACATCAAGAAGTAAGACATCAGTTACTTCACCAGTTAGAACACCACCTTGAATAGCAGCACCAACGGCTACAACTTCGTCGGGATTTACACCCTTTGAAGGCGCTTTACCGAAGAAATCTTCAACTTTTTTCTGAATTGCTGGGATACGAGTTGATCCACCAACCAAAAGAATTTCGTCAATATCTGAAACAGAATATCCAGAATCTTTAAGAGCTTGTTTACAAGGCTCTATTGTAGCGTTGATAAGTTTATCAGACAACTGCTCGAACAAAGATCTGGTAAGAGTTTTTACTAGGTGTTTTGGAATACCGTCAACTGGCATAATGTAAGGCAGGTTGATTTCGGTGCTAGTAGAACTTGAAAGCTCGATTTTAGCTTTTTCTGCAGCTTCTTTAAGTCTTTGCAAAGCCATTGGATCGCGTTTAAGATCAATGCCTTCGTCTTTCTTAAATTCGTCTGCCAACCAATCGATAATTACATGATCGAAATCGTCACCACCAAGGTGAGTATCGCCATTTGTTGATTTTACTTCGAAAACACCATCGCCAAGTTCAAGAATTGAGATATCAAAAGTTCCACCGCCTAAGTCGAAAACAGCAACTTTCATATCTTTATTCTTTTTATCGAGGCCATAAGCCAAGGCTGCTGCGGTAGGTTCGTTAATAATACGTTTAACATTAAGACCAGCAATTTCGCCAGCTTCTTTAGTCGCCTGACGTTGAGAATCGTCAAAATAAGCAGGAACAGTAATTACAGCTTCTGTAACTTCATGACCGAGATAATCTTCAGCAGTTTTCTTCATTTTTTGAAGCACCATTGCAGAGATTTCTTGTGGAGTATAGTTACGATCGCCAATTTTAACTCTTGGAGTATTATTGTCGCCCTTTACAATTTCGTAAGGTACGCGTTTAATTTCGCTAGTCATATTGTCGTACTTCTCACCCATAAATCTCTTTATAGAGAAAACAGTATTGTGAGGATTGGTAATTGCCTGACGTTTTGCAGGATCACCGATTTTTCTTTCACCGTCCTTAAGAAAACCAACAATTGATGGAGTTGTACGACGGCCTTCGCTGTTAGGGATGACTACCGGCTCGTTACCTTCCATAACTGCCACACATGAGTTTGTGGTTCCTAAGTCTATTCCGATTATTTTACCCATTTCTTTAATTTTTTCTATTGTTAGTAATAATGATTTTAAATTTTACAATCGTCATTAGTCAATTGCTATGCCATGCCAAAAAAGAGGTTTTTTTGCTGCTTTTTTGTCACGTTAAAGTAAAAGCTTGGTAAATTTCTGTCAGGTAGAGGTGACAAAATGGCTGGAATAAAGATTTTTAACCAATGAGCCTAGTAATCGATATCAATTAGTTCTCCTATTCTTTTGTTCCATAATCCTTTTCTGGCTCGTTAAGGCAAGGATTATCATAACGATAAACTACTTCGTGCGATGCTTCAATATTTTTATGAAACGACTCAGGCAAACGAGCCCAATCAAACAAATCGACAAGAATAGGAATATTGCTATTCATAATTTTTTCTTTTATTTCCATCAAAACATCAATAGGTAATTTCTTTCGATCGGGTGTTACAATTACCAAATCCAAATCGCTGCCATCGTGCGCTGTATTATTTGTTCTGCTGCCATAAGCCCACACTTCGGCCTTAAGAGGAATACTTGAAAAAATATCAAGTAGCATTTGCTTGTATCTATCTTTAAGTAGTAACATTCTGTTGTTTAATTATTTGAGCAAAATCATACGCATCCTTAATAAAAGAAGGTAATAATACTAAAGTATCTTCTGCAAAATTTACCCCATAATCATGGGCAGTATTATTTCGGTTATCCCGATATTCTAGCCAACGCTCACAAGCCGCATCAGAAATCAGACTGTGGTGCACAGCAAATCTGAACAACTCTTTAAAAAAAAGTTTATCAACTTCTTTAGATGAATGAAAAAATGGCTTAAGTATTTTTCGTAAGAGTTTTCCACTTTGCTCAAGAATTATTTCAAACTCCTTGATGCAAGCCGAACGATACATTTCATATTCAATAGAATCAGGATTAGATTTAATGAGCAATGAATATGCGTTTTCAAGAGTTCTAATACATCGTTCGTAATATTCGGTATCAATTATCATCGTAGAAATTTAATTTACTGTATTGATTCAATCATTTTATGATGCAAATATAAAGAAATCAGACGACAATTTGCAATAATATTTCCCTAAAGCATTTGCATCAATTGCAGTCTAGTATTTGGTTAAAAATCTACCTCCCAAACTTTTCCCAAATCTTTTTATCCATAGCGTAAACAACAACTTGCCTTGCTCCTTCGGGTGAATAATTGTATGATTTAACGAGATTGTTTATTAGTCTGGTTACATCACTTTTTAATCTTTCGGGATAGTTTTTAAATGAAGGATCGCCAAACTCAAGAACAGCTCTTCTGAAATTGTCGTTTTCGATATATGGAGCAAGCGCATTTTCTTTAATACTACGTGTATAGCGCTCCAAAAGACGTTGATACTGTCTTGTCTTTTCGATTTTTACTCCATTAAGCCTTATTTCTCCTGCCAAGGTCTGGGTAATATACTCGGATTGCATATCGCGGCGAAATTCTAAACGTTTTTCCTGACCAGTATCTACACCAAGCACAGTAGCTTCAAAATTCTTGAATAGTTCTTCGTTAATTTCGATACTTTCGCCAGTATATGGATTTTTCTCGGTTGTACCAACATCATAAGTGAGAGCGAAAAGATAATTCAATATTTCGCGATCGATTTGCTTTTTGCTGAAATAATAAACCGATTCTTTTATTTGCTGTAAAACTTCGTAGTCATAAAGATCTTCGAGCGAATCAATAAATCCTTCGGGAATCATTTTGTATAAATCGTCATCATCAGCAAAGAAGCGAATAACGTCAAGCATTGTAATCAATCGGCCAGAGTCTTCAAACGAAGCCATCAATCTACTGAAAATGCTAATAGAATTTCGACCGCTAATACCAGCACTTCCCTCCTTTTCACTTTCGTTTAGCAGCGATTTACGAACTTCTTTGGTAAATTTTTTCACATCTTCCTCGAGTAACCATTCGGGTACAATTCCCTTGTACAACTGCATCTTAAGAAGTAAGAAGTTTTCATCGTTGTATTTCTTGTAATAATCGGGATTTTGCAACCAGTTAACGATTACCTGAGAATCTGTATTCATTCTGGTAGAAACGATGATCTTTGCAAAATTATGTAGTACCCTCGGTAAAAAACGGTTTTCAATTTGATCAAACTTGTTCTTATAAACATTTACTTCGGCTTCGTAATCAAGTATGTAAGGAATGTTTACATGCATTATTCTGTCTTGGAAAGATTTAACATTCTCATAGTTCTTCTTGTCCTCTGGATTTACTAGGCCCAGAAATACAGATTTAATACTTTCTTCTACATGCTCTACTTTGTGAATACCATCCGAAATAATCCCGTGTAAGTCGGTCAGGCGGCGCACATTATTATCCTTAATGTCCATCAAAGCATAAACGCCGTTGTTTGTGTATGCCAGATTTGAGAACATATAGCGAATATCCTCATTCTGGAATGTTTGATTAATGATTTTCTGCACAGTAACATCTGTGATTGGCTTCATAAACAACTCGTCGCCAGGATTAAACACCGAAATTCCTTTGCCAAATTGCCTGTTATAGGTTACCCTTTTAGCATATATAGTTTTAAGCACTGCCATAGGATCTCCGTATTCGTCAAGCAATGTTTGAAAAACGGAACTACAAATATGACATGGGTCATCAGTAAAAATCCAATTGTATTCCTTAGAATTAAGAATTTTCTCTTTTACAATTTCATCTTCGATAAGAGCCGAAATTAACTGCCTACGATATTTCTTTGGAATTTGCAGAATTGGATGATCGTTACTTGGACATGAAATCTCAATAAAGCCACCATTTTCCCCATTTTTAGATATTTCATCGATTTTGTGTCTCGAATTATCATGTTTTAAACTTGATGGATTAATCCGCCAATATGTTTTAAACATCACCCCTTGTGGCAAATTTGCATAAGTTTCAAGTTTAAAAAGTAGATTGTTGAGAAATGTTGATTTTCCACTTCCAGGAGGACCTTCAAATAAAATTATTCTGTTCGATTGCCCACCACTTCCAAATGTATGAATAAGATTCATAAAACGATTAGCAAAAAGTCTGTCGGCAAAAAATGGATCATCGCAATCCTGAACGAATAATTTATTAAAGTTGTAGTTGACAAAGCCTACCGAATCGTCCGAAACTGTGTAATCATCATGTCCTTCGGGAACATAATAATGAATCATGTCGTGAAAGAATAAAAAAATGTCTCTAAAAACCAGTTCAGGATCAAGAGATGCCTGAAACAAAAAATCGTCGAAATTTATTTTGTCGTAAAGGTCGTTAGTTTTAAGCTCTTCTGAAATATTCTTAAGAGTATTTTCAAGCTTTTCGGCTTTTGCATGTAAATCGAGCTTTATATTTTTATTATTTTGAGACATGTTCTAAAGTTTAGTTTTTGTAACTTTTCTATCATTTACCGAATAAAGAACTTTATCATAAGCATACACAATGTTTTCATCATCTGACTTATCCTTATCCACACGAATTTCGGTAGTTTCGAGAACAACCTGAGAGCCCCACAAAAACTCAAGGCCAACCATTGTGTCAGCTATATAGTTTTTATAAAGTTGTTTACCCTCGAAAACATGTTCTAAATAAAGATTTTCTTCGGTGGTTTTGTCGTAATTTACCTTTATCAATGGCGGATGATACATCGAATCTATTAGCATTTGCTTGTAGTCTTCGGCTTTGCGACTTTTTACATAATATTGATATACACCTCTTTCTTCATCCAGCCTTTTTCCAACAACAAAAAGATTGAATTTCTCAACAAAATCCTGATCTATAAATGTATTTGCAAAATTAAAATCGGTAAATTTCTCTCTTACGCCAAAGATTGTTTCGTTTCCTTTGCCCGTATCGAGATTATAACGATCTCTCTTACCTGCATCAGTTATTTTTGAAAAATCGAAACTAAACTTACCCTTATTTGCATTTTCCTCGATATGATAAAACAAGCGCAGGCCAATAGCATAAGGATTAAGTCCAACTCTGCTGATTGATGTTACTCCTGCATTTATTTTTGCATATTGCGATTCAAATCCTTTTATTCTGCTATCAGAAATAAAAAGTTTATCGTGCCAGTATGATGCCCAGCCTTCGTTCATAATCTTTGTACGCATTTGAGGAGCAAAATACATAGCAGTTTCCCTCACAATTGCCAGCACCGATTTCATCCACAAATTTTCCTTTTTGTTTAGAAAAGGTGAATTTTCCATTAAAAACTCAAGAACATCGGCAGCCTCATTAAATCTACCCGAATAAGTCTCAAACATTGCATCAAATTCTGGATAAACACTTTTGATTTCAGCAAAAAATAAAGTGTCAGCATTTTCCTTGTTCTGAACAGCTATTTGATTATATTTGTCGATGTAGCGTAGAATCTCTACATCGTTTGCATTTTCGATATCAGGGAGAAAAACATTGATAAAATATTCAAGTCTTGCACCAGGTTCTTGTTCAGCGCTTAAATTTAGTTTAGGTAATGTTCTGAAATATCCGCAAACATTATCAATACTTCTTGCAAATTCCAAAACATAGTCGGTCCAGCGCCCATACTTACTACGAAACGAGCTTAGCAAGCGTTTATCGGCCAAGGCTTTGCCAACAAAATCGTCCGACCAAGTATTTTCGAAAAGCACATTGTTTCTAAAGAAATCGATATGAGCAATTACATGATAAAAAATCATGATATTTAGCCAATCGGGATTATTATCGTTGTAAAACGAAATTGGTGGACGAGTATTTATTACTGTCTCGTATGGATTAGATGGATATAACTTATATCTCCCGCTTTCTTTCAATACTTCAACATCATGAACCCAGTAATCATACAAAGTTGGGATCATAACCTTTGGCGAAAGATTAATCATATCACGATTAGTAACAATATATTCTAAGGTTTCGTCTGGAACATCAAGCCCAGCATCACGTGCTCTAAGCTTGCAGCCTTCCATTATTTTCTTTGTTTTCTGATCAATCAGTTGCATGTAGATAAATTTTATAAATCCCAAATTACAAATAACAATTTTCAATATTCGTAATAGTTGTGATTTGTTATTTGTAATTTGTGATTTGACATATGTGATTTCATCATTAACTTGTTAATTTCTTAATTCCCTCTATCAATCGTTCTTCGGCAACTCCAGCTGCAGCAAATCCATCGATTCGGATTAACCCAGCTTTATCTTTTAAAAGACCAGAGTTTTCGAAGTATTTCTCAACAATAGTTTGTCTATCGCCGCTTCCCCACGAGTTTTTAGCAACAGTTACTCCCATTCTGCTGATATAAGGTAAAAATCGGCGAACTGCCTCTATTGCTTTTTTACCATCTTCTTCCCAGTCATCGCCATCAGTACCATGAAAGATATAAATATTGTTATCGTGGTGAAGCTGTTCTTTTTCTATTATGTCGGCAACTTTTTCATAAGCTGGATATACATTTGTTCCACCTGCCACATTCGATTTATAATATGTGTAAAAATCAGGTACTTCCTTTGCCTCGCTATCATGCAGGATGAACCTAACCTGAACCTGATTCTGGAACTGATACATTAGCCAGCTATAAATCAGTAAATGTTGAGTAACAACTGCTTCGGTTGGCTCTCCTGCCATTGAGCCGGAATAGTCACGAACGAAAAATACTACCGCCTGAGCTTCAAAATCTTTCTCTGGAGACATAATTCTAAAAACCTGATCCTTTGGATTTAAAATCAGATCTTCGGGCGAAAAATCCTGTCCTGGAGTGATATTGCCAAGCATGATATTGGTTTCGATAATCTTCTTCACCGTCATTTTCTTGTCGAGATATTGACCAAAACCACGATTTATATCGGTAAGATCCCACACATATTTATTTGTGGACAGCTTTTTCCCTTTTGGTTTGAGATTTGGGAGTTCAAACTTACGTGTAATAACTTTTCCCAAATCAAAAGCATCTTCTATTAGGTCGTGATCGGCACCATCCCCTTGTCCAGCACCTTGAGCATCGCCTTCGCCTTCCTGAGGTTCGGCCTGTTGTTCGCCAATAACTTCGCCTTCTTCTCCTTCACCGCTACCACCAGTATTTTCCTCTCCATCTTCGGTGATGCTGTCGTCGTGGTAAAACTTAGGCTCTGTAGTAGTTGGCACAACAATAATCTTTTCTTTCTTACCCTTCAGTGGCTTTATAAATTTGCCCAAACGTATTCGACGAGGAAAACCATCAGCTTCGCGTTGTTTATCTCTTGCTAATAATTCCTCAACTGTGAACATTTTAATAGCAAAATCCTCACGTTTAAATGACAGAAAAATAGCTGTATCGTCGTAATCGTAAAGCCCACCTGAATAAACTGCATCTTGCCCACCCGTTTCCTTAACTGAAACTTTGTGTTTATTTCCAGACGAAAGCTCTCGCTTTGCGTGCTCCTGCATTTCGGGCGACAATGAGCTAAAATCAATATTTATTTTTTTCTTTTTCATCCGAATATTTTTTCGCTAAACAGTAAATAATATCTCTAAACTAATTGCTATAACTAGTTACTGTCGTCGTGAGTGCAAAAATATTCGATAGTTTTTTGTGCACAGGTTTCGCAATATCCCAACTTGCTAATCATAGTGTTTATCATGCGATTGTACAATTTCATATTTTCTTCATTAGTGCGGTTAGATAACGCCCCTATTAAGCTTCCTGTACCAGAGATGTCAGATTTTAATCTAACATCAGTTACAGCTTTTACAAGCTCATTATTATCCATGAAATTGTAATTTGGATCATTATTTATTTTTTGACCGTAGATTTTAGCAATTGTAGTTCTGAAACTTTGTTTTTGCTCATTGTTTTTCAGTCCAAGTCGCTCCTCTACCGAATTTACAAAAGTTTCGTCAATTTTTAAAGGAACAAGTTTGCCTGATTGAGGATCGCGGTAAGTCCAGATTTTATCGGCTCCAAGATTTTTAGCATCAATACCAATAATCATGTTAACATAATTGAGAACATCTTTTTCAATAGCGTTTGGTTCATCCATATATGCATTGAAAATAGTTGTCATTACGTTTTTACGATAAAGTTCTCGAGCAATTTTAAGATCATTAAAATATTTTATTCTATCGTTTGGCTCCTGAACATAATCCAGTATAACCGATTCGATTGATTTAAAGACATCGCCAGCATACATACACTTACCTTCCTGTGTCGCACTCTGTTCAAGTAACACTTGAAGTGCCCTTCCTAAATTCCTATGACCTAAACCTTTTTGACCAAAGCGCTTAGTAACATCTGGATCGGCATTAAGCTCGCTTATTACTTCTCCAAGCGTTTTAATGCTTTTGTCGCCAGCAATTTCGCCAGCCGAAAGTTTCATCATTTCAACAGGCGAAAGTTTGTCGTTATTTGGCATTCGCGATAGCACAAAAGCTACCGAAATTGCATAATTAAGATTTGGATCGATATGTAGCTTATCGTCTGTAAATGTTGTTTTATGCTGACTACCGATAGAATATCCTGTAAGTTCCTGTTGAAGCTTGTAGTTTGTATTGTGCGACATATAGGTTAATCGGCAGCGGTCGATAATCGGAGCCTGCTCTTTCTCCTCAAGGAATCGAGAAAACTCAGCATTGTTACTAGTTGCAATAATCAGTGTATCTAGAGGCCACTTATAACCTTCCATTTCAATTGTACGATTCTGAATTACGCCAAGGTAAACCTGCACAAGGTCTTTCTTGTTTTTGAAAATCTCGTCGGCAAAATGAATTCCACCTCCAGCTACACGAGCAAGTGCTCCACGGCGCAAATCAAATCGGTAAGGATTATCTGTATCAGAAATGTGAAGCAAACGGGTTATTGATTCCTCTCCGATTAGGTCGGTTGCAGATGATGTGATTTTGTCTTTTGCTGCATATTTTCCAGTGATAGTCCCACGCGATTCGCTTACTGGAACTGGAACGACTTCGATAAAATCTTTAACTTTTTCGATATCATCGTTACAGAATTCCTTAATTTGATTTAAAATATAATAAGTGCACGAGCCAAGAGGGCGATATTTTGACCAAATTTCCTGCAATTTAGCATCGGCAAATCCAAGTTTTTTAAGGTAGTTTTTATTTTCATCTTTTTCCTCGAAAAGATTCATTGCCAGTATCATTGGATCTTCGTAAGTCTGCGATTCAATAGAAGTAATTTTACCATATCCACCAATCTTATCAAGATTTTTAAATTTGAATGTATATCTTCTATTTTCGGGTTTGGAAATAAAATTGCGATATAGCTCGCTCAAATGATCGACAAAAAAAGTCTTACCATTACCAGGTTCACCAATAAGCACAAAAGCCATCTCCTTTGAAGAGCCATTTTCGGCCGCATCTTTAACGTAAGAAACAAAGCTATTTATTTCGTCGAACATTCCAATAATGTGCTTCTTTCCATCTCTAAAAACTCTAAAATCGTAAGTTGATCTACCGTTTACATTAACCTTTTCGATTAGGTTTTTATCGCCCAGTATCATGCGCGAAACGGACTGGAACACGTTCTCGAAACGGCGCTGACCTGTTAGCACATTAAGAATATGAGCATCAAGACTCTTTGGATCTAATTTCTGATCAATGATTTTTTTTGCCATGACAGTTATTTTTAGTTTTGTTTGTAGGTTTAGTGGTAGTAAAATTAAACAAAATTTTGTGTAGTGAAGCCAAACGTTTAGAACATTTTATTAACAATGTTGGACGTGTGAATGATTTAGGATTAACCAGAATATTTCAAGAGATTATAGTTTACAACGAAAAATATTTTATATTTGCAATGGAAAGAAATTTATAGGTATGACAGAGTTTAAAGAGAAATATATAAATCCTTTTACTGATTATGGTTTTAAGAGGTTATTTGGAGAAGAGCCAAATAAGGATTTATTGCTAGACTTTCTTAATGAACTATTGAGAGAAAAAGAAGGAACAATAACTCATTTATCTTACCTGCCAAACGAAAAATTGCCAATTTCGGTTGGGGACAGACGGGCAGTTTTTGACATTTATTGCACCAATGAAAAAGGAGAACAGTTTATTGTTGAAATGCAAAAAGCTGAGCAGAAATATTTTAAAGATAGAACAATTTTTTATTCAACTTTTCCAATTCAGGAACAAGCCAGAAACAGAGACAGATTTTGGGACTTTGAACTAAAAGCAGTTTATACTATTGGGATTCTTGATTTCGTTTTTGAAGAAAGTGAGCCAGATAAATACCGCCATGATGTAAAATTGACAGAGCAGGAAACTCACAAGGTTTTTTACGATAAGTTGAATTATATTTATCTAGAAATGCCAAAATTTACTAAAACGGAAACGGAGCTCAATACACATTTTGACAAATGGATGTATGTATTAAAAAATCTGCCAAAACTTGAAAGAATACCTTCAAAGTTAAAAGAGAAAATCTTTTTAAAACTATTTGAAACAGCAGAAATTGCAAAGTTAAAACCTGAAGAATACCAGCAATATGAAGCGAGTGTCAACGCATATAGAGATATTTTTAATATTAAGAACAGAGCCTTTGAAAAAGGAGAGATAAAAGGAAAGATTGAAGGAAAGATTGAAGGAAAGATTGAAATTGCAAAAGAAATGATTCTTAACAATGAGCCTGTTGATAAAATAATTAAATATACTGGTTTATCAGAGAAAGAAATTAACGATTTAAAAACTAACGATTTTTAGGTCTGAAAAGATAAAATCAGATAGATTCATCTTAGCCTAAGCTGCACTTACCGAATTAATAAAATTAAATGTAGTTTCGTTAAAAATTTCCGGTTTATCAACATTTACAACATGTCCGCACGAAGGTATAATAACCAAACTAGAGTATTGAGTGTGTTTCTTTAAAAGTTCCTGAATATTAGGTAAAAACATGTAATCCTCCTCTCCCATAATATATAGTGTTGGAATTGGCAACTCAACACTTCTGAACATTTTTAGGATTGGATTTATGTCGGCGGTCATTTTGTACCATTTAATAAATTCGGTGCGATAAACATTTTTTGCTTCTCGAATAAACAAGTTTCGCGATTGTTTATGATTATTTTTTGGCATAATAATAAACGCAAAAAAGTTATATAGTAAAAGATATGGAACCAGTGACTTAAATATGAAGCCCAATTTCATTAGAATCTGCGAACGAATATTGAATTTCATTATCGCACCTCCCATAATCATTGATTTTACTCTTTCGGGAAAATCCTCGGCGATCTGACGAATTATTATTGTACCAAGCGATATTCCAGCAAAATGGCATTTCTGAATTCCTTCATAGTCGAGAACTTCCAGCACATCCTGAGCAATAAATGGAAAAGTATAGCGAGCATGAATGTCTTTTAAGCCAATTTTACTCGAACGTCCATGTCCGCGTAGGTCTATAAGCAGAACGTTGTACTTTTTCGTAAATGATTTAATCTGTTTGTACCAAATAGTAGAACTTCCACCGGCACCATGAATAAATGTAACCCATTCGTTGGAGTCAGAATTCTGATATTTGGTATAGTTGATCAATGTTTAAGGTTTTTGCAAAAATAAATAAATTTTTATTTAGAAAATAAAAAAAATGAAAGAATGTTTTAAGAAGTGCCTAAAGTGCCCTAGAGTGTCTTAAGTGCCTAAAGTACTTAATGAGATTTTTTGATAATTGATCATTTTGTAATATAGAAAGATCCTAGCAGTAACCCAAGTACTCTAGGCACTCCAAGTACTTTAGACACTCTAGGCACTTCCTAATCATCAAACCCCGGTCTCTTAAAAGCCATGGCATCTGGAAATTTCTCGAGCATACCTCTTTTTAACTTTGATAATACTGCTAGGAAATGGAGAACATCGTCCTCTTTTTCGGGTAGAAACGAATAAAGGGCTTTGAACGACTCTAACATTTTATCAATTGCCAAAAGCGCGATTTTTGCAGAACCATCACTGTCTTTTGGAAATGGGTTGCCATCATCATCGGTGAGATTATAAGTATTTTGTCTTGATGCTCTGTGAATTTTGGCAGAAATAAACAAACAGTAAAACTCAACAATAGTAAGGGCTTCTTTTATAATGGCAGCATTATCTTGATTTACAACAAATGCTTTTTCTATTACTTCGTTAAGATAATCGTGATTTGCCTTAAACCATTTCATCATTTTAATTCCGAGTTCACGACTTTCTATTTCGAGCTCGCCAGGTACATGAACTTCTCTCTCAACTTCTGGAAGGTTGTCTAGATCAATGCCAAATTCTGCGGCCGATTCGCGCAGCATTTCGCCAATGGCCTCAAATGTAATTGACAAATAGTCCATAGTAGCATCCCATCCCACTTCTGAATCGGGACCAGTTTCAGATTCCATAATCGCCACCGAGCAATTGTGAGTGAATCGACATCTCTCGCACCATCGGTCACAGTAATTGTATATACCTGGAATAATGTTTTTACCTTCGGCTATTTCTTTCGATAAACGAACATATTCTTCTACTTTTTTCTTACGGTTTGGGTCGTTAGTTTTCGACATAATTTTTATGTTTTTGATAACGCAAAATAATTAATTTTTACCAATTTACCATTGTAAAGTGAAACAGTATTTTATTTGCAAAAATCTTCAATTATATCACTGGCTTTGAAAAATAGTCCTATTATGGATAATAACAATATTACAAATCTATTACTATTTTCCAATTAAATGCATTAATCTTTTCTTGCAATGCTTCTAATGATTTGATTAAATCTTTAAAATCTGGCGAATCACCATAAATCATTTGTTCTTGCATAGTTATATAATCCTTTTCCCAATCTCTTAGTTCTGCTTTGGGAGGGATAAAGTTAATTGTTTGAGGCTGATGTAGATTGTAATCAACATTTCCAAGCCTTGTAAATTTATAACGATGATTAACTATGGTTTGATACAATTCATGATCATTTAAAGCTTTATCAGAATATTCTGTTCTTGATATTTGAAAAATATCATAAAGATGTCTGCTGTATCGTTCAACTCTTCTTTTATCTGCTGGACATTTAAACATTTCATGTAGTAAAAATATCTTCTCCAGATATGTACGCTCAGGTATTACGGAAGGAATGTCAATACTCGTTTGCGCAAATGTTTCTTTGGGATAATACTTATCCAATATTGAGATAATTGAGCGGTCTGCCAATGGTTCGTAAAGTGAACGTGAACCAATCTCTATTTTAACTCTTGGCTCAATATATCCAGGTGATTTAATAATTTCTGGATAATATACATATAGACACACTGGATCCAGATCACTTTCATCAGACTCTTGCTTCTCAAATTTCAAACCGGTAAAGCCTCTGCTTTCAAATGCGCCTTGCAAATCGTTAAATAGATTATTGGTGATATAATCTTTTGAAGCTTTTCTCAAATTTGTACGTTGCTTTTTACTTAATTCATCATCAAATCCAAAAAAAGACCTATTTATGGCAAGATCTACATCTTCTGAAAAGTGATCTATTAAATCCCATGATTTGCATAAAGAAGTCCCCCCTTTAAAAACAAGGTGCTCTCCAATCTTCATTTTAAATATTATAGCAAGCGTTTGGACAACCCACCAGTCCTTTTCAACGGAATACGCAGGAAGTCCAGTATTGCTAGATATATTGTTATACACAATTCTTTTATCTTCATCAGAAACTAGAAACCATCTATTCATCGTCAGTGTGTTCTTTTAATGCTTGCCTCATAATAATTCTTATCCACTCCGGTGCTAATTTAATATCATGTTCCAGAATATGTTTTTCTTCTTTTATTAAGTGCTTTAGAATAGCATCTATTTCTTCTTTTGTAACATTTTTTTCTCCTATTTCTTTCAATGCCTGTATCACTAACCTGTTTATAGTCCCTATTGCTCTAAAATTTCTTGGAGATGTTTTTTTAAACTTAACTGATCGTTTTCCAATTTTTACAGTACGAGCAGACCCATCAGTCAGATATACAAACTTCATTGGAACCTGAGTCGATAGCCCAAGAGCATTTAAAGCCAATACACCCGTTGGAATCACTCTCGCTTTGTCTTTTTTTGCAATAGCTAGGGCAATTTCTTCAGTCGAAGGTTGGATTTCTCCAAATATTTCATGTGTTTTTAATCGTGCATATATCCCTCTTGAAACACGGGAAATTTCTCCTTTCTTTACCATTCGTTCTAATGCTTTTCTTACTGATACAGAAGAACCAAAATGAAGAAAATCTTCAATAAAAAATAGCGAGCCCCCCTTCGCTTTTTTAATTTTTATAAGTATCTGATCATCAATAGATTTCATACATAAAATTTCTATTTTATGTCACAAATATAGTAAATAATTGTGACATAACAAAACATATTGTTAAAATTTTTACATAGGGGAATTCGAATTTAAATAATTGCAATACCACTTACTTTCCGATGCAAAACTTAGCAAATATAGCTCCCAGAACCTCTTCGTTGCTTACTTGACCAGTAATCTCACCAAGGTAATGCATGGCTTCGCGAAGGTCTTGTGAGACAAGGTCGCCACTTAGGCCAGAGTTTAGAGCATCGGCAGCGCGTTCAAGTGCGATATAGGATTTATTCAACATTTCGGTATGACGAACGCTGCTAATAATTACATCGCCACTGCCAGTTTTGAGAGAATTTACCCAATTTGTCATTTTATTGCGTAAGATATCAAGATTAACTCTCTCTTTTGCCGAAATGCAAACCGACTCAAAACCTTTAAATTCATTATTTTCTGATGCCTTTGACGAAATATCAGATTTATTAAAAACAATCATGAGTTTTTGAGTTTCCTCAAGTTTATCAGATATCTGATCAACAATTTTTGCTGCTTCTACATCTGTTTGATTAACATCAACTACTAATAAAATAAGTTGCGATGACTGAATTTTGTCAAAACTGCGTTGAATACCGATTTCTTCAATTTCGTCACCACCTTGGCGCAAACCAGCAGTATCAATAATTCTAAAGCGAATTCCCGAAATCATAATTTCTTCTTCTATAGTATCGCGAGTAGTTCCTGGAATTGCAGAAACAATTGCTCTTTCGTCGTTTAGGAGCGCGTTTAACAAAGTAGATTTTCCAGTATTTGGCTCACCAACAATTGCTACGGGAACGCCATTTTTAATCGCATTTCCATAACGAAACGATTCAATCAGTTGATTTACCCTTTGTTTTATTTCTCCTATAAGATTCAGAATCTGCGTTCTGTCGGCGAATTCCACATCCTCCTCCCCAAAATCGAGTTCGAGTTCCATGAGCGCAGTTAAGTCAATCATGCGTGAGCGCAAAACATTTATCTCGTTAGAGATTCCGCCTTTAAGTTGATTAACAGCAATTCGGTGTGATTCTGCACTATTGCTAGAAATAATATCAGCAACGGCTTCCGACTGCGACAAATCCATTTTTCCGTTTAGGAAAGCACGTTTTGTAAATTCGCCAGGCAATGCAGTATTAGCACCTTTCTCAATTAGAAGATTCATAATCTCCTTTTGCACATAAACAGAACCATGACAATAAATCTCGGCCATATCTTCGCCTGTAAAAGATGCTGGTGCAGAAAACTTCAGAACAATTACATCGTCAATTATTTGTGAATTGTTCGCTATAATTTTTGTATAAAATGCTTTGTACGGTTCAAGTTTAGTAAATTTATCGGGAGATGAAGTTACGGAAGCAAGTATTGAGTGAGCATTATTACCGCTAAGTCGAATAACAGAAATCGCTCCTACTCCTGCTGGCGATGAAATTGCACAAATTGTTCCGTCCTGTAAATGCATTTTATAATTTTTGGCAAAAATAGTAAAAATTGGCGAGTGTTTTTGTCACTGTTTTTGCAAAAATGGCAAAAACACCGCCAAAAACCCATATTATCTAAAAGCATAAGAGTTTAATTGCGGACACCTTATTAAACTTAACGCTAATTAACGAATTTTGCTGACGCCTGTAATATTTAAGGCGAAAGCAAAATTCGCCAATTGGCTTCGCCGAGCTTCGGTTCGAGTTCAAAATATTTTGTATAAACGGGATAAGATCAGTAATATTGATAAGAACAATTCTCAGCATGTTGCCGTTAGCTAAGAACTTGATAAAAGTAAATACTTTTGATTTGCCTTTAAACATAGTATATAGGTCGCCAACAATAAATTCTGATTCAAATGCGTTTGCCCTGTTTTAGATACTAAAAAATCATTCGGAAAATTCAAACAGGAACAGTTTTTGTAGTATTTTTGCAACCATTTTTCAATAATAATTGTTTATTCTTCGTATTTTATATTATATGAGGTTTTATCATTCAATATTGGTTCTAATACTCATTTGCTTGTCTGGATTATCATACTCACAGGCAGATAGTGTTTCCAATTATGGTGATTCAGATACAATAATTTACGAACGTGATTTACGTGCGCCATGTTCTTCAACGCCGATTGCTGGAATAGTTACAAGTACTGTTGAAAAAGGTTGCTCTGGTTATGCAATAGAAATTGAATTGAATTCGGAAGGCTATACTACAGGTTTTTCTGGTTTAAGTTACAGATGGATGAAATCATTAACTGGCACTGGAGGTTGGACAAGTATTGCTGGAGCAAATGAGCCTTCAGAATTAGTTTATACTGCCACTGCGACAACATATTTTCGGCTCGAAGCAACATGTATAAACACTGGAGAAACTGACAACTCGGATGTTATTTCATACATAACTGAACCATGCACCGAGTATCGTTGTGGCAGTACATCATCGACAATATACACATGTAATGCATTGTTTTTTGATAGTGGCGGTGGAGGTCAATACAGCAGCAACGAAAACACAACAATGAAATTTTGCTCTGAAGATGGCCGACATTTGAGAATTGATTTTCTGTCATTTTCGACTGAGGATAATAATGATATAGGTAGATATCAGGTAAGGTATGATAAGCTAAAGGTTTTTCGAGGCCCAAATACTTCATTTTCACCAATGTTCGAATTTTCGGGAACGCAAACTCCAGAAAATCAAGTTCCAATGATAATTTCGAGTGGTCAGTGTATTAGTTTTAATTTTATTTCAGACGGATCGGTAGTTAAAGATGGCTGGGTAGCACATGTTAGCTGCACAGATGAAGAAAATAATATTGCTTCTCAATATTGCGACAATGCTCCAACAATTTGTAATCTTGACGGCTACGAAGGTGGAACATGTAATTTTTATAATGTTGAGAGGGTTAATAATCAGATTCTTGATGAAGGAATCTTTTTTCCAGGATTATCTGCGCTTGATAATAACTCTTTTATAAAGTTTATTGCTTCGGCATCCCGGGTTGTATTGGATGTAACTGTCAGCGATTGTGAAGGTGCATTTGCTGATCCTGGTGGAATTCAGTTTGCTGTTTATAAAGGCTCGTCATGTGTATTTGAACAACTTGTAAGTAGTCCAAATTATGTAAATCCTGGTTTAGAAGAAGGGAATCACAGTATTACCATTAATGGTTTAAATGCAGGAACAACATATTATTTAATGGTTGACGGCAATTATGGAGCAATGTGTGATTATACTATTAGAGCAGAGTCGGGAGTTGCTCTGGCACAGCTTGTCCCCAATCAAGCCACTTTGTGCGACGGCGAAGAAGCGACACTTGTAGCAACTGGAGGAACTTCATATCAATGGTCTGGGCCCGATGGTTTTTCAGCAACGACTCCAAGTATAACAGTTACCAATCCTGGTCAATATGAAGTAACAATTACAGGTGGACCAGCAGCATGTCCCGACGAAGCAGTATTGTCGGGTATTGTCAATGTGATTTACGATGTTGTTAACCCAATATTTAATTTACCATCATTTTATTGTCGTGGAGCAGCTCCAAGTTCTTTACCTTCCACGTCTACTAATGGTGTTAGCGGAACTTGGAGTCCGGCACTAAATCCGAACCAAACCACACAATACACATTTATCGTTGACGAAGGATTTTGCTCCGATCCATATCAGCATACAATAGTAATAAGTCCAGATTTAACAGCAAACTCTACACCTCCCGACTGCCATGGTGAAGATGGAAAAATCGTTTTCAGTTCTCAAAGCCAAGAATTTCCATTGACTTTTACCATTAACGGAACAGCTGCAAGTTCTCCATATTATGTTCCAGCAGGAAATTACACTGTTAAAGTTACGGATGGACATGGTTGCACATATTCAAAACCAATAACAATAAACGAACCCGAGAAGCTAAATATTTCAGCTGAAATTGCTGACAGTTCTTGCTTTGGAGCTAAAAACACTGATATTTCCCTTAGTGCAGAGGGTGGAACTGAACCTTATACATTTTCTCTTTTAGAAGGGGAATTAGTGTTTCCTGGATTTGAGTTTTTCGATCTTAATGGTTCTACTTACATAGCCAAGGTAAAAGACTCTAAAAATTGTCGCGACTCAATGAATATTTTGATTTCTGAACCAGCAAGTATAGATGCGTCCTACATAACTTCAAATCCTACATGTACAGGGAATGATGATGGTTTTATTGAACTTTCAATTTACGGTGGTACGGAGCCATATTATTTTAACACTGGTATGATAACAGGTCCAGGCACGCTAGTACCAACACTTGAGCAAGGTGTTTATGATGTTGAAATTATTGACGCTAATGGATGTTCATATACCGTTTATGGAATTAGTCTTACCGACATACCAGGCGAATGTTTATGGATTCCAAATGCATTCACCCCAAATGGAGATGGTGTAAATGATAATTGGGAAATTCGTAATCTACATATTTACGACAATGCAATTTTCCAGATTTTTAATCGCTGGGGACAGGAAATTTACTACGGATTTTGTGACGATGTATGGAACGGCAAATCGGAATGGGGTTTTGTGCCAGCAGGAAATTATGTTTACACATTAAATCTTAATAACGGGACTGAACCAGTTTGTGGGATTGTGAGTGTGGTTTATTAATTGTTTGTTGTTTGGTCTGTTTGTTGTTTACTCCCGAAGGTCGTGAGGGCTGGGCCGTTGTTGTTTGTTGTTTTTAAGGCTAAGGCTAAGGCGGAGGCTAAGGAAATTTAGCAAAGCTTTAGATTCTACCATTTTGTTTTTTTGTATTTTGTGATTTAACTTCAGTTCGGCTACGCTCACTGCATCGCGCTGAGCTCGTAAACTCGGTTGTTCTTCTGTCGGTACCACACGATACCCGCGCTTTGTCTAGTACACTAATCGTGCGGTAGCACTAGTAATTTGTTATTTGTGATTTGTTATTTGTGATTTGTTATTTGTTATTTGTGATTTGTTATTTGTTATTTGTGATTTGTGATTTGTTATTTGTGATTTGTTATTTGTGATTTGTGATTTAACTACGTTGAGGGCTGCGCCGTTGTAATTTGTGATTTGTTATTTGTTATTTGTGATTTATAATTTATATAACATAAATTTCCCCCTCTCCTTTTTCTATGCAGTTTCCGATGTGTTTTGCTGCAATTATCCCTGCATTATGCAAATCTTCAAGGACTTTATCTTTTTCGGACTGCGCAACGGATAAAAGCAATCCTCCAGATGTCTGTGCATCGCAAAGCATTAGTTTTGATGTTTCAGAAATTGGTTTTTCCCAGATTACATGTTTTGCAAAGTGAACGAGATTATTAGCACTTCCGCCTGGAACGACTCCTGCAGCAGCTAATTCGGCTGTTTTCTCAAAATAAGGTATTTCATCAGCAAAAACTTCGACATCAACACCACTAGCAGTTGTAACTTCACTTAAATGACCGATAAAACCAAAACCAGTAATATCGGTACAAGCATGGACCGAAAAAGCAGAAATCGTTTCAGCAGCTTTTTTATTCAGTTCGCTCATCGATTTAATAACTTGGTCTTTAATATCATCGGGCAACAAACCGCGTTTAAGTGCGGTAGTCAGGATTCCTGTACCAAGCGGTTTTGTTAGAATAAGCGCATCGCCAGGTTTTGCACCAGAATTAGCCCATATCTTATCAGGTGAACAAATTCCGCTTACAACCATGCCATATTTTGGCTCTGGATCATCAATTGTGTGCCCACCAAGAATGCTAATTCCTGCTTCTGCTGCTTTGTCGGCTGCTCCTTTCAGAATATCTCGTAAAACCTCCATTGGCAAGCGATTCGATGGGAAGCCTACAATATTTAAAGCAAAAAGTGGCTTTGCTCCCATCGCATAAATATCACTAAGAGAGTTTGCGGCGGCAATAGCGCCAAAGTGATAAGGCTCGTCAACAATTGGAGTAAAAAAATCGACGGTTTGAACCAAAGCAGTGGTGTCGTTAATGCGGTAAACAGCAGCGTCATCCGAATTTTGAGTGTCAATCAAAGCATTTGGGTCATGTGTTACAGGTAAATCTTTCAGGATTTTCTCCAGCTCCTGCGGCCG
>JAQVGK010000249.1 GCA_028696755.1 Bacteroidales bacterium
TGAATAAGGAGAAATTCCAAAGTTTGATGGATAAACTTAACCAAGGAATTTTTAGAACTTCGCTCGATAATCGTGGCAAGTTTCTCGATGGCAATAAAACTGCATTACAGATTTTGGGCTATAAAAATGCCGACGAACTTGATGGTATGCACATTCTCGACTTTTTTGCCGAGAAAGAGGATAAACTTAATTTTAGGAATGAGCTTATTCAAACCGGATTTATTCGCAACAGAATTCTTAAATTAAGAAAGAGGAGTGGAGAGCAGATTTTTGTTTCGGTTTCGGTGGTGGTTGTTAGCGATAAATCGGGACCAAAATATTGCGATGGAATTATTCAGGATGTTAAACTTTCGGATGCAGCTGAATCAAATTCTAATTCTGATAGCTTCAGTGGATTTATGCAGTCGCTTTTACGTCCAGCTTCGTCGATGGCACAAAAGCCAGTTTTTGCTCCTTACGATGCCGAAATTAGTGCAGTTGCGGCCAAAATGAATGCCTCGAATGTGTCGGTTATTCTGCTGACTGGTCCAGCAAAGGAAATTCTTGGATATGTTAGCGACGAATCAATACGAAACCGTTTGTTCTCAAAGACTGGCGAGGCGCGACTAAAAGCATTTGAGATAATGAGTTCGCCACTCACAACTATAAGCGAAAACGAGAGCATTTTTATGGTTCCGGGCATAATTGCTAAAAATCCCGACACACCTATTTTTACTATCAACGATGTTGATGTTCCTACAGGTTTTATAACTGCAAGTTCGCTCAATACTTTAAATGATTTGCTTCCGCTGCGTTTGATGGGTGAAATTTCTGAGGCCACATCTGCCGAGGAGTTGAAAGAAATTTATAGGGGATTTGTTACATCGTTAATTCCGCTTATCGAGCTCAATACACAGCCAAATGTTATTTTTTCGGCATTGGCGGAGTTGTCGCAGTCGCTTAGTCGCCGGGTAATTGAGCTGGGAATTGCCGAATTTGGCGAGCCACCGGTTGCGTTTTCGTTTATTTCGCTTGGTAGCGAAGGTCGCCACGAGCAAACCTTAAATACCGATCAGGATAATGCCATAATTTATGCCGATACCGATAATCCTGTTGCGAAGGAATATTTCGCGGCATTGTCGGAGTTTGTTTGCACAGCACTCGATAAAATAGGATACAGTTTTTGCAAAGGCGGAATTATGGCGATGAACCCTGTGTATTGTCAGCCGATGCAGGTTTGGAAACAGTATTTTTCGAAGTGGATAAACAATGGCAATGCTAAAGATTTGCTCGACATCTCTGTATTTTTCGATTTCAGACTTACTTATGGCGAGGAGTCGTTCGTGAGCGAGTTACGCACCTATATAAATCTCTTAACTTCGCGAAATCCAGCCTATTTGTTTTTATTGGCGCAGAACAATTTGCGTCACAAACCACAGGTTGGATTTTGGGGGAATATTTTGCCCGAGAGTGCATCCACGCCACCCGACAGTGTAAATATAAAGGAAGCCATTATGCCGATAGTAAATTTCGCTCGCATATACGCTTTGCAGAATCAGTTGTCAGTTGTAGGTACGCGCGAAAGATTAAAAGTGCTTTTCCGCGAAAATCATTTATCGGAGCAAACCTACCAGAATGTAAGCCAGACCTTTAATGTTTTACAGATGATGAGGCTAAGCCACCAAGCCGTTTTGGTAAAGAACGGTTTGAAAGCCGACAATTTTGTAAACACCAAGCGCATGAGCGAACTCGACCAAGCCATTATTAAAAAGCTCCTTGCCAACATCAACGCCATGCACTCCAAACTAAGTTATGATTTTAAGGGAACGATGTAGGGGGGGGCAAAAGATTTCAAAAAAATAAACTGTATTTAATTGTTTTGTAAAAACATTTTGTATTTTTGTAGTATAAAGTCTGTTTCTTTACAGACCTATACTACTATAGTCTATCGTATTGGCCTGACAATATCAGACCTATAAACGCATTGGACGCAATTGTTAAGAAATTGATGACAACTCTCTTACTTAAGGATTGAAAGTAGTGATTAATTTTTCTATTTTTGCATATATAAAAAAATCAAATTATGACTTACGAATCAGTAGATAAATTACAGAATGCACTGGGAGAGCAAGTATTTCATTACACTCAAGATAAAAAGAAAGCAGCGGGTAGAGCACTTGGGACAATGGTAGAGATTATAACTTATTATTTGTTAAAAACATGGGGTTTTAACAATTCCACTTCTATTGAGAGAGGATTAGTTGAATATGGTAATGATGAAATATCTCATAATGTAGAATACTCCCTCCACCCAATTATAAATGAGTTTGAAGTTGCAATTCAAAATGACAGTAATTCTATAACATCAACAAAAATTTTAAAAGTTTTAGAAAATCAATTTGATATATCAAAGTTTGAGAAGAAAACGAATAACTTACTTGATAAACATAACATTCTTAGAAATGCTTGCTCTATTGCTGAAACTGAAGATACATTTCTTTTAGCGAGCTTCAAATCGTTTGGAAAAGAAAATCATGAATTATACATTTTTGAACAACTGCAAAAGCCTTATGCAATGTTCGAATGTAAAAGAGTTGGTGTAGAGGAAGGAACATCGAAAGGACCCCAAACAATTGAAAAGGCGAAACAAGGTGCTTACGTTGCAAGGACTGCATCTTCTTTACAAAAGATAAGAACTGATAATGGTGAAAAATATGGTATAATTTATCGTTCAGATAATCAACCTTACATTAAACCATATACTGAATTAATGGAAGAAGTAATATATTCTTCTGATTCTGAATTATTGAAAAAGTTTATTTTAACTGTTGGAGTAGTTAGTAATCATGGTAATTGGTTTACCGCTGAAAACCAAAATAAAGAATTAAAAGTACTTTCACAATCTTATGATTGGCTCATTTTTTTAACTGATTTTGGTCTTGCCCAATTCATTGATGATTTAATATTTAATCCTTCATCTGAATATTTATGCGTTCAAGAAGCATTTAAAAATAGTTATACGGCTGATAAAAAACGTAATGTGTTTACAAAAGTTAAAATGGATTTAGCCTCTGATGCCGCTTTGTTAAAATATTTTATGGAAAATCAGAATAGAATTGAAGCTTGGTTTAATATTATTACACCAGATAATAAGACAATAATAGATTTGAAAAATGAGATTGCAGAATTACGTTCAAAAAATTGGAGGGAAATATTATGAGTGCTGGTCGAACTGTAAATTCTCAAAGTCAAAGTTGGGGAACTCCTCAAAAATATGTTACTGCCATTAAGAAATTCTTTGGTGGTTCTATTGCATTAGACCCATGCTCTAATGAATATTCAATTGTTTATGCCGAGACTGAATTTATGTTACCATTGCGAGATGGATTAAAAGAAGATTGGAATTTTCCAACTATTTATATGAATCCGCCTTATGGTTCTGATAGAGAGCGAGGAACTACAATTAAGAATTGGTTAGCGAAATGTGCATTGACGCATAATAGATATGGCTCTGAAATTCTTGCTTTAGTTCCTGTTGCAACAAACACAGGTCATTGGAAACAAAGCGTATTTGGACAAGCAAGAGCTATTTGCTTTTTATATGATACACGTTTGAAATTTCTTGAAAACGGAAAGGATGTTGGAAAAGGTGCACCTATGTCATGTGCAATGATTTACTGGGGTAAAGATTATGAAAAATTTTACAATGTATTTATTGATTTTGGAGCCGTTGTAGATATTGAAAATCTGAAAAAGAAAAAGATTGGAGATAAAAGAAAAATGTTGACTTTTGAATTTGAAAATGAAATAACATCAGCCCAACATCGTGTGTGAAACTTTTGGCGGTCAGTGTTTTGTCGAGCGGTATAGCTCACATCAAAAGTAGTTGTAACTTGATAGAAAATAGCTTTGAAATGCCAAACGTTTCATATACCCAAACGTTAGCTGTAATTGTGACCCGTACTAAAATGCAAAAATCATTACTATGAATAATAAAAAACGTTACACATTTTTAATAGGTCTAATAGTACTTCTAATCTCAAGTTGCACATCCTATTATATCCCTATTGAAAGTTTTAATGAACAATTAAAAGACATCGATTCTGTAAATTTAAGGACAGTAAATACTAGAGGACCTATGGGTGATGTTGTTACATATAAAACCTATCCTATTGATACTATTTATTGCGTCGATAAGGAGAATAATCCAAAAAAATTGGTAAATAGTCCTTCTATTGAGGTACGTGTTACGGACAACAGTAATAAACGTACTGTATTCTATTTTGACCAAATTTATGTGCAAGATTCGATTTTAAAAGGGAATGGTTCTAGATTTATCGGTTATAAACGAGAAATTCCACTAAAAAATATCATTTTGATAGAAGTTCAAGATGGACACAAGAACTTCAAATATGTTGAAAAAAGAAAATAATAGCAGGTTTACCCCTTGCTCCTTCGGATTTATAATCCGAGTGTTTCTAATTCCCACTCAAAAATTGCAAATTAGCACCACAATTAGATTTTACAATTTGAGTTATTAATCTAAACAATCTAGATTTGTAAACCATTTTACCTAAACTATTTTGAGAATAATCAGCAGATAAGAGCGTTTTGAGTTTATTTATGATTATATTTGTGAGTGAAAACGGAGAATGAAATAAAAATGTGTTAGACACAAGCAAAACTTTATTTGTATCAACCATAATATTATTTTTTTATGAACATGCACAAGAATTTTAACCTAATTAATTTCAATAAAGGAATTCTGTTAATAATCGCTTTAGTAATAATGTTTTCATCCTGTGCATATAAGATTAATGAAAAGTTTTTAAGAGAAATAAAAAAAGATAATCATCCAATGATTATTTTCGAAAGTAAATGTAACTTAAAGATTAAAGTCTTTGTAAATGATAGTCTTTACTTTAATGACAATTTATCTCATCTAAATTACGATTCACTACAATCAAAGATCATCACATTTGATAAAATCCCCAAAACTGTTGAAATAAAGGTCGGTTTAAGAAAAAAAGTCAGAATAGAATGGCGAGAAAACTACGCTTATTTTAGAGTGACAAAGGAAAATTGGATTTCACCTTTAGAATATACAATGTTTGTTGGGCCAAATACTCCAAGATAGTCTTTTCTCTCGGATTTTATAATCCGAGTATTCTGTCAATATCCCAAATTCTCGCCATGAGGTGTTTTACAAATATTTATGTTACAATTTGATTATTTGTTAAAACATTTGATATATTTGTAGTTCGAAACTTGTTTGTATATCGTTTTTTAGTTATGTTGGCAAATGTTGTAAGATCATGAATGGAATTTTAAAAATAATTGTTGTATTTATTTTGAGCTTATCTTTATGTAGTTTATTAAAAGCTCAAGAATTAAGCGTTTATGTTTATACACAAAATGTCAATTGTTTTGGGCAATCAGATGGCTCTGCAGAAGCAAATGTAAGTGGTGGAGTACCTCCATTTCAGTATTTATGGAGCACTGGAGCTACATCAGAAAGCATTTCAAATCTAGTTGCAGGTTTATATTCGGTAACTGTTCAGGATGCTTCAAGTACGACTGTTGCAGAGGAGTTTGAAATTTCTCAGCCAGATCTACCTTTACACGGAGACATAACTCCCACACACGTAAGATGCTTTGGCGATGGAAACGGAGTTGCTGATTTGGATGTGTTTGGTGGAACTCCTCCATATTATTTTGTATGGAGTACAG
>JAQVGK010000250.1 GCA_028696755.1 Bacteroidales bacterium
TCTTCTTTTTGTCTTTCGCTTACCTTTTGATTAATTGCCCCAAAACCTGGTTTACTTGTGCTACCTGCAACTGTTACAGAACCAAAATCTGCAAGTTTTGCTGTGATTCTGGCATTTGCGGCCCAACCACCTTTTTCATCAAAGTCTGTTAAACGTAATTCGTTGACCCAAACTTCGGCACATTTTGGCTGTCCGTCGTCATCATCAGCAGTAGAGATTTTCTTTGGATTACGCACACCAATCATAATGGTTTGAACATTTGATAAATTTGGATTACCCATAACGCTTATCTTTCTGTCACCATCAATCATAGAATATAAACGAGTAATGCTTACATTTGGATCGCCCGAACGGATTTTATCATTACGATTTTGTTTTACTTCCTGCAGAAGTTCAAAATCCAGATTTAAATCGTTTTCCTCTGGCCAAACAATATATCTATCTGGAGCTTGTTCGTCAAGTGTTCCGTCGTAATTACCTGCTGGAGTTACTTTAAGAGGGATTTCGTATTCGTAGTAGTTGTTTTTATAATCGGTACCAAGACGTACAAATACGCTAATGTCTCCATCTTCTATAGCTTGTTCTCCTGGTAGAGATTCGGCATGAATAAACATTTTTAGACGTAAATATTTTCGAACGTCCATATTAACATTTTTATAAACTGCGCGAGCATCTCCGTCTTGTAACCCACAAACCTTTAACGACATTGCCTGTTCGTTTAGCTGACGCATTTGAGGATTCATAGGATCGATTTGGCGGTTGATACCTGGAGGTAAAATGTAGTTAACTGGAGTTCTTGATGAGTTTTCTTCAATATTAACAGCACTTACATCAAATGGAGTTTCAGCAAGTTCGTCAACCACATATTCGCCAGGCTGCATAAACGATGCATTATATTTACGCCATTCGCCACGAACCAAACTCAAAGTTGCAAATCTTAGAATGGTTTGGTCAGTAAAGTTGGTCATAAACATTCTCATGAACCTTACCGATTTAAAATCTTGGATTGCACCAACTTTCTTGTCGTAGTCGTAAACTGGAATTTTAAACTGATACCAGGTAACTTTTGATTCGGTATCATCTGCAAAACTTGCTGATGTAACAACCTTATCGGTGATATAGTTTTGTCCAACTTCCATGTCGCCTGGTCTAATGCTAATGCGATACTGGAAGTAATTTTCGCTTTCGCTCAAAGTATTATCTTTGTTGATGTCCTCGAGGTTGGGAGTGGTTTGTGCGCTGGTAGAATATGACTCGAGTGAATACTCAGCAGGTGGAGAGTTGCCTTCTAATCCGTTAAAAAGCTTATATCTGTCCAGAATGTTTTTCCCTTCATCATCATAATCTGATCCTCGATAATGGTGATAGTTGTCGTTTGATGGATCCTCGAAGGCCTTTATATATGCCTGCGATGCTGTACCAAATCGGGCTGCTATACTATCCAAATACGGATGCAACCCTTCTGAACTGAAAAATGTTCTTTCATTAATGTCGCTAAGACCGTCCATCCCAACATCTTGAGCAACTCTAGAATCGGGATCGTTGTCGAAAGCTGAAACTAGCGATTGCATTAGTGGAATAATACCCCAAGCTGTTGTATCGGTTGGGTGAGCCGTTACTGGAGTTGGTAAGCCATGCTCAAATGATTTACGTCCATCTTTTAAAATATCCTCCGAAACATCTCCTAAGTTAAAATACAAATCTCCACCAACATTAAGAGAATCTTCCACAAATGGATCCATAAGCCAGAATTCGATGTACTCGATATTGGCTTCTTCGAAGTCGGTAGTTTGAAGCTGGCGCATAATACCACCCCATCTTTCGTTCGGATTTTGAAGGGTTCCGTCGGCATTCATACCGTCAATGTCGAAATTGTAAGGACCTTTTTCGGTAGGGTAGAAAACTAAGTTTAATGCAACCATATTGGTTGGAATGCCGGTTGTACTTTCTCTATTTGGGAATAATTCTTTTTCGTAAATCTCACGTACATAGTGACTCGACTGATCTTCTACAGAAACTGGAGATGTGCTACGGTGGAAGAATGGGTCGATTACATACCATGCAAGTTTTGCACGGTTAAATCCATATTCTAGATTATTTACCAGATTACTTTCTGGGAACATCATCGAATCGCGCGGGGTACTAGCAAGTGTCCACGCAATTTGTGATTTTAAATCTATACTTGTTTTTGATCCTTCAAAATCATCAATATAAGCATTACCTTCTTTTTGAATTGCCTTTGAGTGACCAGGAATAAGATGTGCAAATTCACCAGTTACAGTGATTGTTGACATTTCCTTAGTCTCGATAAGCGGAATAAAGTCGATGGCTTTTGTTAAGAATGGAACATCGGTTCGATAAGATGTATTTACACCCCAAATAGTATTAGATATTGGCTCGTCGCCAATGCTTACTTTCTGTGTGAGTGGCTTTTCGGTAAGATTTAAAATTGTAGCTCCAATATTAAAGTCTTTAGAGAACTCGTAATTTAAGTGTGATCCAATTAGTGTTTTGGTTTGGATGTTAAACATCGAATTACTTTCGAGCGAAATGTTGATAGGTGTTCCAGATTCGAGAATCCCCTGATTTATAATTTTAACTCTTCCAAGATTGTAGTCAACTGTGTAGTCAACATTTTCGGTAAGTTTAACAGCTCCTGCCGTAACTGAGACAGATCCTTGCGGAATGTTAATCGCGTTTAGCGAAATGTCGCTTCCGCTCGCAGATTTATATTTACCTTTAAGTTTAAATTTGTTTTTTTCGGCAATCTGACGAGCTGTGCTTTGAGTACTGTCGTAAAGTTCTTGGAAAACGTATTGATCAGCGACTTCGTTTAAACTTATGTTTCCGCCAGTAATTTCAGCACGCAAATGTGAACCGAAAGGTTCGCGAACAGGGAAAATGATTCGTCCATTGCTCGTTGAAACAGTAATGCTCTCAACAAAGTCGAACATTCCATCAGGATATGGATCGAGTTGAGAATTTAGGTTGTCGAGATTCATCACTGTTAGCAATCTTACAGAGTCAATTTCACCTGCTGGTAAAAAGTTGATTTCTGTACCTGTTTTGTCATTATTATAAAGCACGTCGAACCAAAAATCTTGACTACTTAACTGATATGCACCAATATTGTAAATGTTTTTCATCATCAGGTCCCAAGACATTTGCTGAGGAGTAAATGACGTGCCTTTGATAAGCTTAAGAACAAGAGAATTTGGTGCAGTGATAGCCGAATTTGAGAATTCTCCAACTTTAAAAACATTTCCGCCAACCGTATATTCGAATGCAACAGCCAAAACCTGATCCGAACTTAATGTTGAGTTTAACGAAATGTAACCTAATCTTGTGTTTACAGTATATTCGGAAGATGTAAGTAATCTGGCCGACTCAATTTTTTCGTAGTCTACTCCACCAGTCATTCCCAATGAAAGTAATGTGTTTCCAACAGTATTAATGTCTCTAACATCTGGATAATCATCCGAAATAGTGTTCAATATATTGTTTTCGTTTTGAGGATATAAAGTTTGGGTAAGTACATTTACGTCTCTTACATAATCTGATTGAATTTCGTTATTGTTGCTTTCGCCTAAGTCGGCAAACGCTACTATATTTCTGGAATCATTAAAATTCCCCGTTTTATTGGTAACCCAAACTTCGATTCGGGTGATATTAACACCACTGTTGATTACAGGCAATCCTGCAAGAGCACGGTCGTAATTTGCTTTAAAGTAGTGAGAAAGGAAGAAGTGTTTGTTAGCTTCATACTGATCGGCTTTTAACTCGAATTCCTTGGATTGTGCTCCACCTTCAACCTGAATTGTAGAAGATTCACCTTTTTGCTGCGAGAAAATTGTAGTAACTGTAAGTTTTCCGAATTTGGCTTCGGTTTTAAAACCAAATAAACTCTGACTACCGGTGATTAGTGTTCCGGTTAATGGTAAAGATACGTTTCCAGCTTCGATTTTCTGGATAATTTCGTCTTCGTGACCAGTATATTCAAGTTTTACAGAGTTTTCAAAGTCGAAAGCAGCTTCGGTATCGTACTGCACGTTGATTTTCATTTTATCACCAATCTGCCCAACAACGTTCATCTGAATTTTTTCGTTAAAGTCGAAAGTGGTTGTACGCTGCATCTTAACAGGTAGAGAAGGGTTGTCAACGCGCGAAATCTGAAGTCCGAAACTTAATTCTGCCGACCCTTGAGGTTTGATATCGATAACATTTCCACCAAAAATACGGTCGAAGATTTCGCCACCAACTTCAAGTTTAGGGATAAGAGCATCCCTGCTTTCGGAGATGTCGCTTTTTGAGCGTTGACGCCAGTATTTGTTCATTGCTCGGTCGAAATCGTATTCTAAGTAATCGTCAAAGCTAACTGAGAAAGGAGTTTCAATAATTTCGTCGCCAAGTTTTTTTACGAAAATATACTGATCGGTTTTTTCATCATAAATAATTTCGGTAGTAACATTAGATGGATTTGATCCATAAAGAGGACTGTTGTCGTTATTCTCGGTTGGATTAATGTTTTCGGGAGGGATAGGGTATGGCAAATTAACATCCTTGATGGTATCGTCGAGGTGCACATTTTCGTCTTGAGGTAAGGCATATCCGCCCATGTAATCATTAATTTCTGCATTCGACGGAAACATTACTGCAATCAAACTGATTATCAATCCGCCGAAAAATAGGTATTTAAAAATCTTGCCTGCCAAAATTCAAATATTTTACAAATAGTTTAACGCCTGTTTAATTAACCCTTCCAGAGTATAATTGCTCTGATCTTTCAAAAGTTTAATCAATACTTTATCGACTGCAGGTTTAGCAAAACCCAACATCGTTAATGCAGTTAACGCATCTTTATGCAAAGTATTGTTTAAAGCACCCGAAATTTCATTAATTTCGACATTGGAATCGGATAGTTTATCTTTTAATTCGATAATAATCCGTTGTGCTGTTTTTGCTCCAATTCCTTTAACAGATTGTAGCAAGTTAACATTATTTTCTGCGATGGCTTGAATAAGGTTGTGTGAGCTAAGCGATGAAAGAATAAGTCGTGCAGTATTTGCACCAACGCCATTTACCAAAATCAGTTTTCTAAAAACCTCTCTTTCGGTTTTACCAACAAATCCATAAACTGCATGAACATCCTCACGAATTATTTCATGAAGAAAAAGTTTACACTCCTGCCCCTCTTTTAAACCAGCGTATGAATTTACGCTAATGTTTATAAAGTATGCTATGCCGTTGTTCTCAACCACTGCATACGTGGGAGTAAGTTCGGTTAACAGTCCTTTAATATATTCCAGCATCCTGTTCAGATTATTATAATCTGCAAAAATAAAAAACTAATTTAATAGTTCAATTTTTATTTTTAATTAAATGTATGGTGTGATGTTTTGAGAAAGAATTCTATTTGTTTGTCAAAAACATTTCCACATAAAAACTCATCCTCCAAACAAATTTTGCCTATCTTTGTTAATCAAATCGAACTCGCAATTATGCCAGAAACTCAAAATATAGAATACAAAAGCAGTTGGCACGATGATTACCTTGATTGGGCATGTGGTTTTGCCAATGCGCAAGGCGGTAAAATTACGAATAGCGATTACCAGTCATTAAACAATGTGTCAAAGAGGACCGCTTCTAACGACTTGACTGAATTAGCAGTGAGGTTTAAAGTTCTATTGAAAAAAGGGAGTT
>JAQVGK010000251.1 GCA_028696755.1 Bacteroidales bacterium
ATTAAGAAGATAGAATTGGGGCAGAAAATACAAATAAGAGAGGGAAGTGCAGCCAAAAATTTTGAAAATTTAGCATCACTTATTAAGGATCATTCTCCGTCAATTATGTTTTGTACTGACGATTGCCACCCAGATTATCTTGCTATGGGGCATATTAACAAAATTGTTGCAAGAGCCATAAGTAAGGGTTATGATTTATACGATGTGTTAAAAATTGCCTGCACAAATCCTGTTGAACATTATAGCCTTCCAGTAGGCCAATTAAGAGTGGGTGATGATGCAGATTTTATAATTACTGAGGATCTCCAGAACTTCAATATAACTAATACCTACATAAAGGGCGAAAAAGTTTTTGAGAAAGGAAGTGTGATGTTCAAATTTAATAGTGTATCTCAACCTGAGTACGCTTTTCGTAAATCCTTCCCAGTAGAAGGTTTGGAGATTATTGCTCAGAGAAACCGTGTAAACGTAATCCAGGCAATAGATGGGGAGCTAATTACAAAGTGGAGTACGGAGGATATTTGGGTTCAACCAAATTCTGCTTTACCATCAAATATTGAAAAGGACCTGCTTAAAATTGTATTACTCGATAGGTATTCCGACACACCGCCAGCTATTGCATTTATCAGAGGCTTTGGCATTAAGCAAGGGGCACTTGCAGCAAGCATTGCACACGACAGTCATCACCTTATTGCAATTGGTTGTGACGACAGAAGCATTCAAACAGCACTTGAGTGGCTTATTGAAAATAAAGGCGGAATGTGTTTTGCAAATAGAGATGAAATAAATGGTTTAAGATTACCTTTTTTTGGTTTAATGACAGATTCATTAGGTGCCGAAGTGAAGGATGAGTATACTAGATTAAACAAACAGGTAAAGAATGCTGGTTGTACATTGCACTCTCCATTTATGACAGCCTCGTTTATGGCGTTAACCGTAATCCCCGAGTTAAAAATTAATCACAACGGACTTTTTGATGTGAATAAATTTAAATCTATTCCTTTGTTTCAGTAATTCTTTATATTTGTGAGTATTGAATTAACCTCAATTGCTTACAAATGTTTGTCCCTTTTTTGCTTGGTATGTTCTTGGCTCTTAATATGGGTGGGAGTGGAACGGGTCCCTCCTTTTCTGCAGCCTATGGAGCTAATGTTCTTCGAAAAACGCTTATTCCTGGCCTTATGGGATTGATGGTTTTCCTTGGAGCGACCCTTGCTGGCCAGAATACTGCAAAAACTTTGGGTTCAGGTATAATAAATCCTGCACTAATAAATAGTGTCTTGTTATCAATTGTTTTCTTTTCTGTAGCAGTATCGCTACTTATTGCTAATATTGCAGGAATTCCCCAATCAACAAGCCAATCAACAGTTTTTGCACTAGTGGCGCCCGCAATGTATTTTGGTAATTTTAATTCTAACAAACTTTTTTACGAGATTTTGCCTACCTGGTTTGTCCTACCACTGCTTTCATTTATTCTGAGTTTTGTAATTGGTAAGTATATATATAAACCATTGCGGCGCCGAGGATATACCATTTCCGGTAAAGTAAACGACAGCTACCTGCTTAAAGGATTACTGATATTTCTATCGCTGTATGTGGCATTTTCGATAGGATCAAACAACGTAGCCAATGCTACTGGACCACTAACCCACATGACCCTAAATTATTTTGATTTAGATGGTGAAAACTATGGGTGGATAGTATCAAGTTTCTCAATACTAATTATTGCTCCCTGCTTTGGGATAGGAAGTTCAATTTTTGGAAATAAAATACTTAAAAATACTGGCAAAGAGATAGTACTTTTCGGTAGAATTGAAGCATGTATTATTGCTTTTATTTCTGCGTCTTTACTTTTGCTTGCATCTTTGACAAATGGGATACCCTCATCATTAGTGCAATTAAATGTGGCCGCAATTATTGGAATAGGCATTGCTAAGTTAGGTGCCAAAAATATTCTTCGCAAAACAGAGGTGATTAAGTTTTTTTTCATGTGGATTCTTTCTCCAATTATTGCCTTCGTTCTCTGTTTTTTTCTGATTTTTTTAGCCGATCACTACGAAATTCTTTATCTCTTTTAATGCGGAACATTTAATGAATTGTAATCCTTGGAACAGAACCCACTTTCATCTATTATTAATTTTCTTCCCAACAAACCTGGCGTTTATCAATTTTATAATAGCTTAGGTGAGGTAATTTATGTGGGCAAGGCAAAGGATCTCAAAAAGCGTGTATCGTCCTATTTCAATAGGAATAGATACGAAAGTGCCAAGTTAAGGGTTTTGGTTTCAAAGGTAATCGATATTAAGCATATTATTGTTGACACTGAGAGCGATGCTTTGCTTCTAGAGAACAATTTGATCAAGAAGATAAAGCCTCGGTACAATATACTACTAAAGGATGATAAAACATATCCTTGGATATGCATAAAGAATGAACCATTTCCCCGAATTTTCTCAACCAGAAGGGTAGAGCACGATGGAAGTAGATATTTTGGGCCTTATACCTCCGGGTTACTTCTAAAAACAATGCTTGAACTTATCAAAACACTTTATCCTATCCGAACCTGCAATTTTCAGTTAACAAAGCAAAATATTGATTCGGGGAAATTTAAGCCTTGCTTAGAGTTCCAAATTGGAAACTGTAAGGCACCATGTATTGGCAATCAGGATTTAACCGAGTACCGTGAAAATGTAGATGCAATTGTAGAGATATTAAATGGCAATATACAGGCGGTTAAAAGAATTCTAGTAGAAAAAATGACCGCGTACTCCAAATCTTTTGAGTTCGAGGAGGCGCATAGGTACAAACTAAAGCTCGACGCGTTGGAACGTTTCCAGGCAAAATCAGCAATTGTAAATCCAAAGCTTAACGATATAGATGTATTTTCTATTGTTGACGAAAAACAATTTGCATGTATTAATTACATTAAAGTCATTCAAGGTTCTGTTATACAGTCGCATAATCTGGAGCTCAAAAAGAATCTTGAAGAGTCAAAATCCGATTTGCTTGCATTTGCAGTAGCAGAACTTCGCCAAAGGTTGCGGAGCAATGCTAAGGAGGTATTAGTACCTTTTCTACCCGAGTTTCAACTGGAGGGTATTAAGTACACAGTTCCAAACCGTGGCGATAAACAAAAGCTTCTCGATTTATCCACAAGAAATGCAAAGTCCTTTGTTTTGGAAAAGTTAACCAAAGCCGAGCAACAGGATTCAACAGCAAGACTTAATAGAATCCTCACAACTTTACAGCGCGATTTTAAAACATCAAAGCTACCGCGCCATATTGAATGTTTTGATAATTCTAACTTGCAAGGCACTAATCCTGTTTCTGCTTGTGTTGTTTTCCGAAATACAAAACCCTCTAAAAGGGAGTATCGCCTTTTCAACATCAGGACCGTTCAAGGCCCCGATGATTATGCCTCAATGGAAGAAGCGCTAGAACGTAGGTATCGAAGATTAATAGATGCAGGAGAGTCGTTACCCGATTTAATTGTAATTGATGGAGGGAAGGGACAGCTAAGTTCAGCATACGACACTTTAAAGTCCTTGGGTATAGAAAATAACGTTAAAGTAATTGGAATTGCCAAAAGGTTAGAAGAGATTTACTATCCTGGAGATCCAGTACCAGTATACCTTGACAAGAACTCTGAATCACTTAAAGTTATACAACACGCAAGAAATGAGGCACATAGGTTTGGTATAGCTCATCATAGACGAAGAAGATCAAAAGCATCAATTGAGTCACAACTTACTGAAATACACGGAATAGGTGAAAAAATATCCGAAAAACTCTTTAAACATTTCAAAAATATTGATGCTATTCGTAACGCCACAATCGATGAATTGAAGCATGTAATCGGGGAGAGTAAGGCAAACGTTCTATTAAATTATTTCGCTAAAAAAGAATAACATATAACTCGAATATCAAAATTCGAAATTGAATTACTGCAAGTGGTTCAATTATTGATACATTTGTATATTCCTGATTTTTATGTACTCAATAAACAAATTGCAGTATTTTTTCGTTTATAATAGTTATTGGTACAACCAAAAATCTATATTGATGAAAGGGTTTAAACTTCTTGTCATTATTGCTTTTGCTGCGCTATCGTCAGCCGCACAGGATTACCATATTCCTTTAAAGCGTGAAGTTGTTAGTAAGAAAACGGCCATATCGCAGACAAGCTTCGATAAGTATTATATACATGTTTGTCTTGATGCGGTATATGGAATTGATGTGAAAAGTCAAACAGGGGAAAAATTTACAGAATTATACTTTGGCAAGGGATACTCGGCCGGTGATATTGGAGAGCCAAAGCTACCCGCAATAAAGAATTTGATTCAGATACCCTCAAATTCCAATATTTCTGTAAAAGTTTCAGGTTATAGTATTAATGAATATCGATTAAAAGATTTCGGGATAGAAACGCTAATTTATCCCAACCAGCCATCCGTTAGCAAGGAACAGGATATTAAAGAAGTACCGTTTTATATAAATAAAGCCGCATATCAGGAATCAGGCTTTTCCAATGAATCAATTGCAACCATTGAAGTACTGGGAACAATTAGTGGAATTCGGATAGCACGTCTACAAGTAAATCCAATTCAATATGATCCAACACAGGGTGTTATTAGGGTTTATAACGACATTGATGTTCATGTAACTGCCGATGGAGCCAGTATTGAGCTAGAGAGAGAAATTGCTGCAAAAGCATACTCCCCCTTTTTTGAACCCGTTTTAAGCGCACTATCAAGTTCATTTACCAAAAATATTTTCGACGAGAACCCCGATTTTACAAAATATCCTATTAAAATGCAGGTTATTAGCCATAGGATGTTTGAACAAACACTTAAACCATATGTAGATTGGAAAACCCAAAAGGGTTTTATTGTAGATGTAGCCTATACCGACCAAATAGGAACTACAGATCAGGCTATTATAAGTTTTATGCAGAACTTATATACCAACTCAACTGCAGAAAATCCTTTACCCACATTTTTAGTTATTGTTGGTGATGTTGAGCAAGTTCCAGCATCGGCAACAGGATCATCGTCAAAGAAAAAAACTGATCTATACTATGCAGCCCTTGATGATGATTATTTCCCCGAAATGTACTATGGCCGATTATCGGCGCAAACAACTGATCAACTAAAGAATATTATTGACAAGATAATCTACTACGAACAGTATCATTTCGAGGATCCCTCATACTTAAGCCGTGCAACTTTAATTGCTGGTGTAGATGCAACCTGGAATCCTCGTGTGGGTGAGCCAACGGTAAAGTATGCAACAAAGAACTATTACAATCCAGATAATGGCATAAGCACAGTATGGGGCTATGGCGTTGCAAATGATCCGTGCAATCCAAACAATAGTTCTGGTTACACTGGATGCTACGACAACGAAAGATTATCAGTAGGTTTTATAAACTACACAGCTCACTGCAGTGAGAGTATTTGGGATAGCCCAAGGCTCACAATTGATGCCGTTAACGGTATGAGCAATTACAATAAGTATCCTTTAGCAATTGGAAACTGTTGTTTGTCGGCTGATTTTGGATACTCCGAAAGTATAGGTGAAGCATGGATTAGAGCAGAAAATAGAGGTGCAGTTACCTACATTGGCTCTTCACCCTCTTCGTACTGGTACGAAGATTTTTACTGGGC
>JAQVGK010000252.1 GCA_028696755.1 Bacteroidales bacterium
AACGACAGCTAAAGTATCGCCTGATGCAGGAGTTCCAGGCACTAAAAAACCTACGGAAAATCCACCAGGAGGGATATTATATGTTCCCCCAAAATCAACATCTATGTAACCATCTGTATTATAAGCAGAAACAACCGTAGATAAAGGAATAACCGCAGTTGCCAATTGGTTTGTAGGTTGTCCATTTGCATTAGCCCACAAAACAAAAGTCACATTTGGGCTTGTTCCGTTGTTTGCTGCAGCAAGAAATATTCTTGCTCCAGTAACTTGATTATAAGGAGCAGGGTCTGCAAAATATTCAGCAATTGCATTGCAACCAAATTCATTTGTACCACCAACATAACCATTGGCTGATGTATAAATTGTAGGTGTACAACAGAACTGAGATATTGTATCACAATAACTTGGCACAACACCAGTAGTTAAAGCATTTGCTGTAACGCCTGGAAGCAAAAAGCTATTGTCTGCAGTAAAGTATTCATATACACTATAATGATAAAGAGTTCCTGGTGTTAGACCAGTTACGGTTACATTGTTTGCCGTTCCTTTATAAACTACATAGTTTTCTGTTCCAAGTTCAGTTCCAGCACCATAAGCAGCATCCGCTGTGTAGTTGATTCCATTAAATGGATTAGCATCTACAGGTGAACCTTCTTTTGCAACAACAATAACACTTGTACCATTACCTCTGGTCCAGTTTACTTGCATTTGGTTATCGCCTATAGCTGTAATGTTTACACCCGAAGCCTGAGTAGTTGGAGGTGTACAAGCTGGAGGACAACTGATAAAACAGAACTGAATTACACCACTCGACTCAGTAATGTTTGTGATTGGTTTTGCTGTATTCGCATTTGCCCACGATTTTGAGTTAGGTGTAGTAGCATCTGTAAAACTTGTTTTTGCGCTAGTTCCAGGCCAAGGGCATCCAGATGTGCTTACATCTGAAACAACGCCATTGGCTGCAGTCGAATTTGCTGGCATTGGATACAAGCCCTGATGACTGGTTGCATTAATGCTATATGGGTTTGAGTTTATATAGGTACCATCAACATGGTATATCAACATACCATGTCCTGGTAAATATGAGTCAAAACCAATTTGTTGTCTGTTTTCAATAAGAAAATATTCATTTGTTGTTGTTGTTGTATATCTGTAAAAACTGTTTGAATTCTGTACAGAGTTTAACACAGCCACATTCTGAGCTGCAGATAAAGTGACAGCACTAGCCCAACCGTAAACATAAATCTTTGTAAATGGATTGTGGTGTGATGGTGTAGCACCACCATTATTCCAGCCACCGCCACCCATTAAATCCCATGCTCCAGTACCATCATATTGACCGTTAGTTGCATAGTCGGTATCATAAAAGTCGTCAGCGCCCAAAGTATGACCAAACTCGTGACAAATAACACCTATACGTGTAATATTTGTTCCAGTAGTTCCTCGTAATTCTGATGAACAAGAATAACTGCTGATTGTTTTTCCATCCAATGTAACAGTCGGAATTGTCCATGCATGAGCCCAAATAGTTGTTGATGGAGCTCCAGATTCTTCACCATATCCAGCATAGATAATATAAACCGCATCAACACTACCGTTATTATCGTTATCATAATCGGCATAATTTGTTGTTGGATTGGCAAGGTTTACTGCTTCTGTAACAAGTTCACGTGGCCTTATATCATTACCAGAAACATTTGTGCCATAATAAGCCATATTATTTGAAGCAGTAAAAGGTCCTTTAACATCAACTGTTAGGTTAAACTGATTCCATGAATTTTCTAGGTAATAATCCTTGATACTACCAGTTGCACCACCGGCGGTATAACCAACTTGATTAAACAAAGCGTCGAACTCGGCTTGAGTTTTAACAAATGCTCTGTCGGTAAAACCAATAAGAATACAAACAAGTTTTCGACTTCCAGTTGTTGGGAATGCTTTCGCACCATTTTTAGCTTCTTGATCGTAAATATTCCATATTTGCTTCAAAGTCGAAACCTGGTCGGGACTGTAAGTTAAATTCTTACTAACCCCTGCAAGAAAACTTTGAGACAGCAAATCTCGATTTGCCTCATTTTGAGCAACAATTCCGCTCGTAACAAGATTGTTTCGAGAATCAAGTACAGCATACTCGTAATAGCCTTGTTCATTAAACAACAAAGTGTAGCCATCCTCAGTAGTAGCCCACTTCACTTTCTCATCACCGTGTAAGTAAATGTTAATCTTACTTCCATCAGGCTGACTAAATTCGATAAGTCCTGGCTTTGCAGGCATCGAAAATGATTGATAGCAAAACAACATGTTTATTGACATCATCAACAAGATTGTAACCTTCTTTAACATAGTAAAATGATTAAAATTAAAATTTATTTGAATTAGTTATATAATACAATTTCCTGATAATCAGTTAGTTATAAATATTTCTCAATAATAAAAACACTCTCCGTTCTCTTTTCAAATATACTGCAATATGTTGTAGATGCTTAATTTCACTGCTGAAATAATACCTGACATGCATATATTTATACAGATTGACTAAAAAATATGTTAAAAAACTGTTAAAGCCTTCTATAAAAAGGATTTCGAGAACCAAACTTATTTAAAGCATTGAATTACTTAAATTGAATGCCATGACGACAGAATTATGGCAAAAAAAAAGCTGTCTTAACTCATAGGACAGCTTTCATACCGATATCAATTGTTATTAGAAAGTATATCTTACACTAAGAGCTCCACCACCACCAAATCCAGCGTAATCACCTATAAAATCCCACATCGGACGAGCATCAACACTTATTAAAACTGGCACATCCAAAGAATTAAAATCATATTCTAAACCAATTTGACCGCCAATTGCAACACCAACATAATCCTGATATCCATCATAATGATAAAAACCCACCATTGCACCAGGTCCGATGTACCAATTTAGGCTTTCAACAATATTCCAATCCCAGTGATAAATTCCAGCAACAAACATTCTGTTATGACCTTTATAACCACCAAAACCTAAATCGAGTTCGATACGATTTGCACTACCAACACCATGTTGATATGAAATCTCGGCACCACTGTAAGTACCACCACCAAAACGCAAACCTATTGCGCGAGAATTAACCTGAGCGTTTGCAAAAACCGCCAATCCCATTGCAAAAATTGCTAATAAAAAAATCTTTTTCATAATTTATATAATTTAAATTCGCCTACTCTTAAGGATTTTCGGAAACTCCATATGTTTAATTAACACAAACTAATCGCTTATGTTCATTCAAAAAATATAATTGCAAAATTATATTATCATATTGCTCCAGCAAAAAAGATGCATGTTAATTTATTAACCAAGTTGTGTTTATTTTATAAGGCCTTCAACTCTATTTCAGAAATTTTTACACGATCAACTATATTGATTTCTAATAATCTTTGAATGATTTTATTAACAATCCTAAACAAAAATTTCATCTCTCCCAGCCTTTTATTATTTTTGTAAAAAAAAATCAAGATTTATGGACAATTATATTGTTTCGGCACGAAAATACAGACCCGACAATTTTGAGTCGGTTGTGGGACAGGATTCTATCACCCAAACTTTAAAAAACTCCATCAAAATTAATCAGCTTGCTCAAGCTTACCTATTTTGTGGTCCGAGAGGCGTTGGAAAAACTACTTGTGCACGTATTTTTGCAAAAACAATTAACTGCTCAAACCCTACTGCCGATCACGAAGCATGTAACGAATGTGAATCATGTGTTGCATTTAACAAAATGCGTTCGCTTAATATTCACGAACTCGATGCAGCATCAAATAACTCGGTGGACGATATCCGTAACCTGATTGATCAGGTACGCATACCCCCGCAACTTGGTTCGTATTCGGTGTATATAATCGACGAGGTTCATATGCTCTCGAGTGCCGCTTTCAATGCATTCCTTAAAACATTGGAAGAACCGCCAAAGCATGTAATTTTTATCCTGGCAACTACCGAAAAACATAAAATTTTACCAACCATATTATCAAGATGTCAGATTTTTGATTTCAACCGTATCTCGGTTGAGGATATTAGGTCAAGACTCGAATTTGTTGCTCAGCGCGAAAGTATTGATGCCGAACACGATGCTTTACACATAATAGCTCAAAAAGCTGATGGTGCAATGCGTGATGCTCTTTCAATATTCGACCAGATAGTGAGCTTTAGCGGAAAACATGTTACCTACGACGATACAATTAAAAACCTAAATGTTCTGGACTATGACACTTATTTCAGAATCACCAGAGCTTTTGTTACAGGTAATTATGTAAGTGTTTTAACTGAATTTGATACCGTATTGAAGAAAGGTTTTGAAGCAGGTTACTTTATTTCGGGTATTGCCTCTCACCTACGCGACTTATTGGTATGTAAAGATCCAGGAACTGTTGATTTGCTCGAAGTTGGTAAAAAAGCAAAACAAGAATATCTCGAAAATTCACAAATCTGCTCTGTTCCATTCCTTTTTAAAGCAATTGATATTGCCAACGAATGTGATTTACATTACAAAGCTAGCCTAAACAAACGACTTTTAGTTGAGATTGCTCTGATGAACATCTGCAATATCGGCAATAAAATAACAGCAAGCATAGCACAAGCCGAGGTTCAGCCTGCTGTTGCGCAAACTCAACCTGCTACACAATCTCAACCTGCTGTTCAGCCACAACCTGCTGTTCAGCCTGCGGTTGCGCAAGCACCGCAGGATAATGCCCCTGTTTCTAACACAGTGAATAGTCCAGTAGTTGAAACACCAAAACCACAGGAACCTGTTGCAAAATCAGAAGAAAAGCCAGAAGCTACACAGGCTCCGCAATCAGCTCCATACAAACCGAGTATCGGCATTTCGCTTAAAGAATTAGCGAAAGAACCTGTAAAGGAGGAATCTGGTGAGATTATTAAACCAAGCGACACGCAAACTTTTGGCAATGATCCTTTTGATGATGAAAAGTTGAATTATGTTTGGATAAAATATGCAGAATCCTTAATAAGTAATCCTCGTTTACATAGTTTCCTAAAAACCCACACTCCTAAATTGGAAGAAGGCACAAATTATATTGTAACAGTTGCTTCGGAACAAATAAAAAACAAACTAGACAGTTTTCTTCATCAAACAATTAAGTTCATGCGCAAAGAGCTTAACAACAATGATTTTAGCTTGACCTACATAGTTGGCGAAACCGAACAAAAGAAAACTTTCCGCACAGATGCCGAAAAACTTCAGGATATGATAAACATTAATCCTGATGTAAAAAAGTTAAGGGATGGGCTGAATTTGGATTTTGAGTAGAGAGGATTGGATCTTGATTTTTCGTTTGTTACAGTTTGGTTGCATCCCCGATGCTCGCTTGGGTTTTAGTTAATAGAAAAACTTACGAAAGCGAACCTATCGCATTTTTAAAAATTTATTAAATTCGCAACAAATAACCAGATATTACCCTAATAGTCTAAAATTTTAATTGTTACCATCTATGAATTTCAATAACCTTGTAAGTGATATTAAAAGTATTCATGAAGTTTTGCAAGCAGAGGCAGCGAAATCAGTGAATGTTTTTATCAGTATTCGCAATTGGCTTATTGGTTATTATATTAAGGAGTTTGAGCAAAAGGGAGTAGATC